>JAJYPT010000102.1 GCA_021795135.1 Actinomycetes bacterium | reverse complement strand
TATTTGTTAAAATAAGACTGTAGTTTAGATTTGGATATCAACTTCTAGCAGTAGGCAATCTTAGTGGATTGAAATAGGAAAATAGGTTTAAAAGTTTCTAAAAATAACTAAAGTCAATATTGTCAATGACATAGTCTGTGAACTCCAAAAATGACTAGTAAGGGCACAGTCCTCTAGCTAGTTACTTTAGCTTTATTTTTTGCTCTACTAGTAATCTGTTAGTGGCTATACCCCAAAAAGTATTAGTTCCAGTGAATAAGGATACTAATAAGGATCAGATTGGTGTAAATTTTACCATTTTGAGTTATAAAATCTACGATTCTAGTGGTAGTAGTTTCTTATCCTTTTAGATGAGGAGTAGTTGCAAGGGTGATGATAACAAAGATTCCTAATGCTATTCCAATAAATCCTAAGATCATTCCAGCTATGGAGAATCCCTTACCCTTTTGTCCAGTTGTTTGAATTTGACGATATCCTATAATCCCAAATACAAAAGCTATCAAACCAATAACTCCAAATATGTTTATAACCAAAGAGGCTATTCCAGTTACTAAAGAAGCTACAGAAAAAGCATTAGTAGAGACTTTTCCAGGTTGTTGATTTTCAGAGATAGAAGATGTCACAATAACTCCTATAGTGTTTTATAAATATTGATATCTTACATGGATAAACTCAAAAATTTCTTCTCATTTATAACCTTTGACACAAAGGACAAAAGTAGGTAGATCTTTGTTTGGAGCTTCCTTGATAAATTCGTTGGATTTTAGAATTACAAAATAGACAATTTTGTCCTAGTCTTTTATAGACAAAGTTATAATGACCATTTTTAGCTGCTTGTTTTGAAATGGTATTAATTTTGCCTGATCTGTAAATATCGGCTTTCATTTGAGGCTGTAAAAAATTAAAGAGTTTTTGATATTGATTGCTAGTAAGAGTATTAGCAATTTGGGTTGGATTTATTTTTGCTACGAATAAAGCTTCATTTTTGTAAATATTTCCAACGCCTGCAATTAGAGACTGTTCCAAAAGTCCAGGACCAACAGCCAGATTACTTTTTGATAGTTTTTTAAAAGCAATTTCGGCATTAGGGGAGTCAATTATATCTGGTCCTAATTTGTCTTTTATTTCAAAAAGTTGTTTTTGATCTATTGGCTTGATAATTCCTCCGCCAAAATAACCTAAAGAGGTCCCATCAGCAAATAAAAAAGCAGTATTGAGACGCTTTTTAGTTTTTGGTTCTAAAGTTGGAAACCACCATCCCCACATCAACATATGGTTATAAATTATTTTCCCATTATTTAAATGAATAAAGATGTTTTTACCATGTACGCAGACCGAGGTAATTTTAGCTGGTATGTCAATATCCCAAGTAGTCTTATTAGAAAGATGAGATATTTGACATATATCTTTATTACAAAATTTAGTAATAATGTTAGCCATACGTCTGGCTTGAGGACCTTCAGGCATCTAAGATAACTTTAGAAAATCAACTAAGATGCCATCTGGTTTCATACCTCAAATACAAAAATTATTACAAAGAAGCTAGTATTTGACGGAAGGGATCCATCATCTCGTCTAATTCTCCTTTGTTTATAACCAAAGGAGGAGACAAGGTAACAACATCTCCCACAGGGCGTACTATTATGTTTTTTTCTAATAGTTTATTAGAAAAAATAGTTCCACTTTTACCAGGTGCCATATCTGGAGATAGTTTGAGTTCTATTCGCCCTAAAAGACCAACAGATCCGGCATTGACTACAAAATCTGGGAAATCTTTTACTAGTTGTTGTAAATGTTCGCTAAGATGAACGCCCATTTCAGCAGCATTTTCAGGTACTTTTTCTTGTTCTAGAATGTCAAAATTAGCTAAAGCTGCAGCACAAGCCAAAGGGTGACCACTATAAGTATTACCATGACGGAATTCAGGTACATCGGTTGAAGACTTAATAAAAGCTTCATATATTTGGGGGGAGATAGCTGTTGCTCCAAGAGGGATGTAACCAGAAGTAATTCCTTTTGCAAAAGTCATCATGTCAGGTTGAATGCCATAATATCTCGAACCAGTCCATTTTCCTAGCCGACCAAAGCCTGTGACAACTTCATCTGCAATGAACAATATGTCATTTTTGCGACATATTTCTCTTACTTTTGCTAAATAATCAAATGGGGGAATAATGACTCCACCTGCTGCTTGAATGGGTTCTGCTATAAAAGCAGCAATAGTACTTGGATCTTCAAAACCAATAATGCGTTCGAGTTCATTTACGCATCCATAATTACAAACCTGTGTTTGGGGGTGAAAGCTACAATGGTTTTGGTAAGGAGCAGGAGCATGTCTTACATCTTTTAATAAAGGTTCGAACATTTTGCGATTTGGAGTAATCCCAGCTACAGATAAAGCACCTAGAGAAACCCCATGATAGGCATGTTGTCTGCCAATTAATTTTGTTTTGGAGGGTTGTCCTACCAATTTCCAATACTGACGGGCAATTTTTAGAGAAGTTTCTACAGCACCAGAACCATCATTGCTAAAAAATATTGTTCCCATGCCATCAGGTCTTAATATGTCAATAACACGATCTGCTAAATCTAAAGAAGGACGATTGGCGAATCCACCAAAAGAAGAAAACCAACTTATTTTTTCTGCTTGCTTAGCAATAGCTTGGGCGATTTCTTTTCTTCCGTATCCTATGTTAGAAAGCCAAAGACCTCCATGGGCATCAAGGTAACGTTTTCCTTGCTCATCCCATACGTAAACTCCCTCGCCACGTTCAATTACTATGGGTCCTTTATCTTCTATAGCCTTCATGTTTGTATAAGGTCCCCAGCGAGTTGGTACGTTCATATCATGGCCCCTTTAGATGTTAAATAATTTTTGTCGAATTTTGAGAATTTTGAGAATTTTGAATACATAAGTTTTTGAAAAAATCAGTAAAACAAATTATTTAATTTCTTTTTGAAAACTTAAAATTTTTTACTTTAAGCTTATAGCAATTATCAACCATGTTGGCTATAAGCCTTTAATTAATTGAGTTTTTATCTATTTCTAATTGGATTTAACAATTTTAAATTTTTATCAAAATTAGGCTGGGTGAGAAAAACAAGAACCTAACAAGCTTCAGCTATTATTTGAGCTATATAATCTGGCTGAGAAATATGAGGACAATGACTTGAAGGTACCTCTATTGGTTCTACATTGAGTCGTTCTCTCGCGATCTGTTTTAGCCAATTAGGTTTTATCGTTCTATCTTTTGTAGCAACAATACAAGTTGATGGGATAGATGGTTCTAATTTAATTAGTTCTTTATATACTGCTATGGGGATAAATTCTCTTCTTGTAGTCAAAGCCCAACGCAATGTTATAAATGAACAATCATGGAAAAGAAAATAAGTAGCAGAAACTACATCGTCAATTGGATTTTCTCCAATCCATTCTTCGTTAAATATTGCCGTAGGGTTTGATGAGGCTTCTTCTAAAAAGCTTCGTTGGTCACTAATAGGTATCATAGCAGCAAGCCAAATTTGGTGACTAGCGTTGAGTTTGCGAGCTATAGCTGGAAGAAGTAAACCTGAACCTGAATGGGCAACCACTACAGGCGATTGTACTTTGGAAGGTATTTGTTCTTTTGCTATTTCTGAGAATTGTGAGCTAGAAAAGATATCTTCATTAGGAAGATCAACTGTAAAACATCGTTTGCCAATAAGTTGTAGTGAACTTATAAGGAGTTGCCAACTTGTTGGGTCTTGTGAAGTTCCATGTATGAGAACTATATCTTCAGACATTAGATTTCCTTGAATATGGACCTGAGCAGTCAAACTAGGACTAAGTGGAGTAAAACATTTCTAGCAACTTTATTGGCAGTTGAGTTAGATGTTAGCTTCTTTGTTGATGTTTTTCAAAAATATAACCGCTTCTATTGTGGCTAATAGAAACCTATGCAGCCTCTCTAGATCCAGTCCTATAGGAAAACTTATTTCCTATAGGACTGGGAAAAGTTGGAGTGCTTATTCAAATACAGCAATCGTGATAGATTGATTATCTGAGACCACTATCTATTCCTATATCTGAATATTAAATTTTTGCTTAAAGCAATAGTAGCTTCTTTAGAACTGACATAGGTCATTTCGCCAGTTATTCAATTTCTAGGTATCTTCGTGTAACTAAAAATCTCTTACAAAACTATAAATCTAGATATGTTAGTTGAAATCTGAATTTAGTTGCTTTGGCTCAGATTTTGTTCTAGGCCATAAAATTAGGGCGAGAAGGACGAATAAAGGACCTGAATTTAGATCAGAACTAGTTCCAGAAAAAATGGAACCAAAGTTTTGAAAAAATACCCAATAAAAAACAGAAAGCAAAATTCCTATTCTGAGACCCATTTTGCGACTAGATGGACTCAAAGTAGCTTGGCCTACGATAAGTTGAATTAAAAGCATTCCAAATGCAACTATAGTTCCATTTCCATTTAGCCAATGAGCTAAGTAATGATCACAAACACTTAGCCAATGTATTCCTGAAAGATTCGATTGATAACTAATTTGGGCAGAAAGTGCTTGAGGTGCCCAGTTGGATTTTTCTAATTCCAAAAGGGCAGTACCATCCCAGATGAAACTCCATAGAAAAACTCCTCCGCGTATTCCCAAAGGAGAAGATGATGCAACAGAATCTAGATTATCTTTGGAACTAGGCCACAATAAAGTAGCCGCAATTGCATATAAAATCGCAGATCCAGGAGCTCCAAAAGCCATAGAAGCTTGAGGAAAAATCATAAATCCAAATGCTTGACCAAGTGTCCAAATTGTCAAAGCCCAAGGTATTGAAATAGCTAATGCAAAACGGATCGCTTTTTGCACCAAAAGAGCTAGTCCTATGAAAATTTGGAGAGTAGCAAAACCTAAATTTAAAAACAATTGGTGGTGCAAGAAGAATATGACAGAACTTTGAACCATAGTTGTATAAAAACTAGGTATGCCAGCAGTATTTTGCATAGTATTTTGAGCTAGATTATGAACAAAACTATGATGAAACATAAAAGGTTGTAGTTGTAGGCAACCTGCTATCACCCAAAACAAACCTAGGATTTGTTGTAGGATTTTCTTATTTATCCAACTTGGCTTCCAGACAGTATTTGTATTGAGCCAAGTTGTTGATTGGCTAATTTGGATGATTAGTACTCCTTACATAAGAAGTTTTTGAATATATTAAAAAACATAACTAAAAACTAGACGAAAAACTAATTCAGGGTAAGAAAATATCTTTATTGAGTCTTTAGTTGGCTTTTATAGCCTGACTTGAAAAATAACTGTTTTCAAACTAGTAATAAAAACCATGACTAGATTTAGTAAGTTAGTTAGTTGGAGTGCTATTTTGTTGACATTTACTAGTTGCCATAGCTTAGCTAAGGTGAAAACTGGATCAACTAGCGCTACTGCTTCAACTACTACTACAACACTCAATCCAGGTATTTTGCCTCAAACTACAGTAAAGCCATCTTCTAATAGCATCCAATTTAATACTGAAATTAGACATCTTTGGCAAGGAATTCAAAACGGATCCATAAAACAAGCTATGGTTTCTTTTTTCCCTCGGCAAGCTTATCTACAAGTAAAAGCCATTGCTCACCCTAATTATGATTACAATCATCGTCTCATCGCCCATTTCCGTCTTGATTTGATGGCGGCACATGCTCTTTTGGGTCCAAATCCAAAAAGTGCAAATTTATTATATGTAAAAGTTCCATCTTTTTATGCAACTTGGATCAAGCCAGGTATTTGTTATAACAAGATTGGTTATTGGCATGTACCTGGATCTAGATTAGTCTACGAGCAGAACCATCAGATTCGTTCTATTGGAATAGCGTCTTTGATTTCTTGGCGAGGTCAATGGTATGTAGTTCACCTAGGGGGAGTCTCTCGTTCTAAAAATGTTGGCATGGTAGATCATCCCTCTGTTGGGGCTGGAGTAGTTGGACCTCCTGGGGGATGTTAGAAGATAAAAGATTTATTGATTTAATCTGTTTTACAAATTGAAGATCTTTTTATTGGTTAATATCTAGATAAGAATCACAATTAGCCCCTACAATGGGCAAATCCTATAGTTACTACTTTTGTTTATCTTGAGCTTTTTATTAAGAAGTTGTTAGAGGAACAATAAGTGAATAAATTTGTCACTTTCAAAAACAGTTCCTTTGATTGGATTTTAATTTTTAAAAAATCTAAAAAATTCAATTAGTTGCTGGTTGATTATATATAACAGTATTTATTCAAATATTTAGGATTGAGTTTTTCTTCGATTTGACTCAGCTTGTACTTGAGCAGAAGGCAAAAGTATTTAACTAGTTCTAAAAGTTTATTGCTAACTAGTC
>JAJYPT010000008.1 GCA_021795135.1 Actinomycetes bacterium | reverse complement strand
CATCTGTAGCTGCATCTTTTCTAGATAGGAAAAAACTTCCCGTAGTGGCCATAGACGATAGCTTTGACAATGCTTCAAAAACTTCTTTGAAACTTGTTAGCTAATTTATAAGCACTAATAATAAAACGAGCCTTAGCTAAATTCGCTAAGGCTCGTTTTTATTATTTTTAATTTCTATCTGACATAGTCAAAAAATTAACTATTGTTTGTTTGAGCTGAGTCGGATTTAAACAACTGGGGTTGTTGTTGGACAATTTAGAAATAGTTGCATCTATGCCATTAAAATACCACTGTGCTGCTGGATCCATTTGATTCAACCTTTGTTCTAAGCTCGTCAAATCTATTCTTTTTGCAATTGGCCTAGATACAAATTCCACCCAAGATTCATATCGAAATATAAGTTCATAAAAAGGACTTTGCAAAACTAAAATCCTACTTGAGTTTGTAAAACTATAAGTAGCCATCGTTCTACCTACTGAACTTAACCATTTTTTCTCTGCAAATGTCTCTTTTACATCTACAATGCCAAGATCTATTTGAGGTATTTCTTCTATTATTACTTTTTGAGAAAAAACCTTCTTTTTCCCAATTTGAATCTGGTGATATTCTTCTTGCCAAAAAGAACCGTACTTTTGAATATCTTCCAATAAAGAAGGCAACAGATCTAAAAGATTTACATAGAGATAATTAACTTGTGAAAAATAATCTAAAACCTTGAGTTCTTTTGACCAAGGAGAAGTCTCTAGACAAGAAAAAGCACCCAGACTGAGACAAATTTTAGCCGCAGTTGGATCTTGGTAAGTTCTAAAATCTCCAGCTGATGCTATATCTATCAAAAGGTCTTTATGTCTATCAGCCAAATTAGGACTTATCAATACAAATGCAGCTATAAGCCCATCTTCATCAAAATGATCATTGCTTACATTTTTAGTTCTCACCGACGGAGATTGATTTTGTACCCATTTAAATGCAATTTCTGTAGATAGGTCACATTTTAAATCCACAGGTGTTGAAGACTGGGGCCAATGCGAAAGCACTAGTTCACTTTTTGGATAAGGAGGTCCATCTACTAAAATATGAGATTTCTCATCTAATAATTTAGGAGAAATGTAACTAAATCTTTTTCTTTTGAATCTAATCAAGAGTAATTCGATCTATTTGTTTGGCTAAATCTATATCTTTTAGAGTGATTCCTCCTTCTGAATGGCTAGATAAGTCAAAAATAACTTTATTCCAACGAATATCAATATCAGGATGGTGATTAGCTAACTGTGCTAATTGTGCAACTTTATTTACTAGCTCAATTGCTTGGTCAAAATCGTCTAAAGTGACAACTTTTACCAATGAATTGCCCTTTTTGTCCCAATTGATCTCGCCTAGGTATCTATTGATTGATTCTTCGTCTAAAACTGCCATAGTCCACCTTATTGCAAAGAAATAAAAATGGAAAAACAATATAAACAAAATACAACATCTTGGATCCAAAGAGATGAAAAAGTGCTCTGGCATGGATTTAGCCAAATGGCTACTTTTTCATCATGGGAACCAGTCGTGGTTGATTCTGGAAAAGGTCATTTTCTAAAAGATGTAGATGGCAAACAATATTTTGATGCCATAAGCTCTTTATGGGTTAGTACTTTTGGCCATCAAATTCCCGAATTAGACCAAGCAATTATTGATCAGTTAAAAAAAATCGCCCATTCTACAATGCTGGGAAATTCCAATACAACAACAATTGCTCTAAGCGAAGCCCTGGCTAAAAAAGTACCAGTAAAATCTCCTCATTTTCTCTATGCTTCAGATGGTGCTGCTGCTGTAGAACAAGGACTAAAGATTGCTTTCCAGTATTGGATAAATAAAGGTATTGATAAAAAAGTAGACTTTGTATGCCTAGATGAGGCTTACCATGGAGATACTATTGGATCTTTGTCTTTAGGGGCAGGTGGATTTGGAACAGAAATTTTTAATCCTTTGCGATTTGGGGTACTTAGAGCCTCTTCGTATTCAAAAGATCCTTATTTAGAATCAGTTATTTCTTTAGTAAAACAAAAAAGTTCTCAACTTGTTGCTGTTGTGGTTGAGCCAATGATCCAAGCAGCTTCGGGAATGTTAATGTCGGATCCAAAAGGACTTTTTGATCTGTATCAAGTATGTAAAAAAGAAAATGTGTTATTGGTTGTAGATGAAGTAGCAACTGGCTTTGGCAGGACTGGAACATTATTTGCCTGTGAACAAGCTGGCATAGAGCCAGATATTTTATGCTTGGGCAAGGGCATTACCGGAGGATATCTTGCTATGTCGGCAACTGTTGTATCTCAAGAGGTATTTGATTCATTTTTAGATACCAATGAGCCATCTATGCGTACTTTGACCCATGGTCATTCATATGGTGGAAATGCTTTAGCTGCTGCTGTTGCTTTGAGGCACCTAGATCTTATTGATCAAAGCAATGTGTTAGAAAATGTAAAGCAACAATCTAGTTATTTATTGAACAAATTACAAATTTTAGCTAAAAAACATCCCTGTATTTCAGACATTCGCTTCTTAGGCCTCATGGGAGGCATCGAAGTCAATCACAATAATTCTAGTTATATTTTTGCTAAACAAATTTGTGCCACTAGTACTAACTTGGGAGTATTACTGCGTCCTTTAGGTAACGTTATTCCTTTAGTGTTGCCTTTAGATATTTCAGAACAAGAAATAGATTTAGTCATCGCAACAATAGACAAATCCATAGAACAAGTATTGAAAAAGATTTGAATTAATTAGTAAGCACACTTATTATATTAAATAATGAGCGCTTCACCTAAATCTAAACTCAATGACCAACTGCCTCAAAATTTTGACAACTACTTTCCTTTGTCTTTTAAAAAATCTAACTATTGGATTGGGGTTGCTTCTTGGGACCACGTTATGAGAGGTAAAGATTTAGGAATTGCTCAAATCGGGCACGGAAAACAAAATGGATTGTCGAAAATGAAGCAATCAGATCTTATAATTTATTACAGTCCAAGACCAACTTTAAACTCCAAAGACCCGCTCCAAGTATTTAGTGCAATTGGCCAAATTACAGATAATGAGATTTATCAAGTAGATGAAGGCAATTTTAAACCATTTCGTAGGAATGTTTTATATTTTAAAGCCCAACAAGTACACATAAAGCCTCTTATTGAAGAACTAAATTTTATTAAAAACAAAACAAGGTGGGGATATAGCTTTCGTTTTGGTCTTTTACAAATTTCATCCCAAGATTTTGCAACAATTGCAAAATCAATGGATACAAAATGGCCCAACCAAAATTAAAAACTCAATACCAAAGCCCTCAACAAAGCCCAGGATTTTTATTGTGGCAAATTAGCAATAAATGGCAAACTCAGCAAAAAAGAGCTTTAGCAAAGTTGAATTTGACCCACGTACAATTTGTACTGCTTGCTTGTATTGTTTGGGAATTGGGAAATATAGAATTCAACCAAAAACAATTAGCTACCTATGCCAAGACCGATCCTATGATGACTTCCCAAGTTCTTCGTTCGTTAGAAAAAAAACAACTACTGACTAGAAAACCAAGTAAAACAGATGGTCGGACTCTGATATTGAATCCAACTCCCACAGGGATTGATCTAGCTAATAAAGCAGTCAAAGTAGTAGAAGAAATTGATAAAGCTTTTTTTAGTTATTTAGGTCCAGAAAAAGACCAATTTACAAAATTAATGTTGCTAATTGCAAATTAAATTTATCTATAGAAGCAGTGGTCTATATTGGATATATAGACCAATATAGACCAAAGGTTTTTCAAGTGGTAAGTTCAACTAATTGGGATCAATGGATCCAAGAAAGCACCGATAACCTTGTCTCAAATGATCAGTGGAGAAAAATTACTGATTTTGATTCAACAGATAATTATTTTATAGACGACCAAGGTAGGCGGCTTCTCAACTTTTCTTCTAATGACTATCTTGGGATGTCTCAAAATCCAAAAGTAATCCAAGCAGGTATTGATGCTACTTTGCGTTGGGGAACAGGAACTTGTGCTTCTCGATTGATCAATGGAGGACGCTCTATACATAAAGATCTAGAAGCTGAGTTAGCAGATTGGAAAAAAACTGAATCTGCTTTACTTTTCTCTAGTGGTATGTCTGCAAATATTGGTATTTTGTCATCTTTGGGAACAAAAGATGTTTGCATCTATTCTGATGAACTAAATCATGCAAGCATTATAGATGGGTGTCGCTTATCAAAAGCTGAGGTTAAAGTTTATGCCCATAAAGACATCGAAGATTTGTCTTTGCTTTGGGATGATTCAAAAAGAGGCATCGTTGTAACTGATGCTGTTTTTTCCATGGATGGCGATAGCGCCCCTATAGAAGAACTTGTTGAATTCTGTTCCCAAAAAGAAGCCATTTTGATTTTAGATGAAGCTCATATGGTATTTGATGAATTGGTTGGAAAAATCAGCAGTTACAATTATTTATTACAAATGGGAACACTTTCTAAAACTGTTGGATCTGTTGGTGGTTTTGTGGCTGGGAAAAAAAATCTTTTAGACCTGATAACGAATAAAGCACGTTCTTTAATATTTAGCACCGCTCCAACCCCAAGTTCTATGGCTGCTGCTTTAGAGGCAATTAAAATTATTCAATCCGAAAAAGGAGATGAGCTAAAACAACGCTTGAGTAGCTATATTGATATATTTAGCCCTCCAAATCATTGTCCTATAATCCCTATCATTTTCAAAAGCTCAACTGCTTCTTTGCAAGCTAGCCAATTTTTAAAACAAAATGGTTATTTTATCCCAGCCATTAGACCCCCCAGCGTAACCGAAGACACCTCTCGCATAAGAATAACTCTAAGTGCTGCTCACAAAGAACAAGACGTAAGAACACTCAAATCCTTAGTTGATCAATTATCTACAATATGAAAAATCCTAAGTTTTTGATCCTAACTACTGCCACAGCTACAGAGGTAGGAAAAACATGGCTCTGTTCAGCACTAGCTAACCAACTTATAGCTGAGGGGAAAAATATAAGTGCACGCAAACCTGTTCAATCTTTTGACCCCAACGATTCTTTAACCGATGCTGATGTTTTATCTCAAGCAACAAAAGAACCTTCCACATCGATTACTCCCAAACATCGTTGGTATCCAATTGCTGCTGCTCCCCCAATGGCTGCTAAATGGCTCAATAAAGCACAATTTTCAATCAAAGATTTAATATCGGAAATGACATGGCCTCAAAATACCGACATTGGCATTGTAGAAGGAGTTGGTGGGGTTTTATCTCCTATAGCTTTTGATGGAAACAATCTAGATATAGCAAGTGCTATAAAACCTAATTTAGTTTTAATTGTCTCAGATGCAAAACTTGGATCTATAAACAATATTTTGCTCACTTGCCAAGCTCTTGAGAAATTTCCTAAAGCTGTATTTTTAAATCGTTTTGATTCCCAAGATAATCTTCAAGTAGAAAACCAATTATGGCTAAAAGAAAAAACTGATCTTAAAATATTTCACAGTATAGAACTTCTTTCGCAATGGATCCTAGATATATCTAATATCTAGGATTATCAACTTTTTTGTTACTAAGGTCTTTGTCTCTAATAGAGATACGAGATTTAAAACCTTTAGATTGAAGTTGATCTTGTTCTGACAAAACCACATCAAACAAATATGCTACATTTACAAATTATGTCAAACTTAATTTCTTTTCAACCTGATAAAGAAGATGAAAAGAACCTTGCACTACTCCAAGCCTTTGGGCTATCTACAACTCAAGCAATTCGGACTTCTTTAGCAGACCAAGTAAAGCACCTAAAATCTAATTTCTCGATCTCTCAAGAAGCTGAGTTGTTGGCAAAAAATCAAAAGGACTTAGCAGAAATTGCAAGTGCTAGAGAATTTTTAAGCGGAACGCCAATAGAGTAGCACTCATGGAAAAAGGAGATATCTATCGCATCCATCCTTATCCCGCTTCATATTCAAGACAAGAAATTCGTCTTGGGGTAATAGTCCAATCAAATGCATTACTAAAACTTTCAACTGTTCTAATAGCCCCAATTAGCCAAAATGCACAATATAGTAGCTTTCGACCTAAAATAACCATAAAAGGAGAAACAGCCCATATTTTAATAGACCAAATATGGCCAATAGAAGTCAGTCGTTTCGGTCAACTAGTGGCTCAATTGAGCCCAGAAGAAAATTGGGCGATCGAAGAAGCTCTAAAGATAGTCCTAGATCTATAAGCTATTCCCAACGAAATAATCTAAATGCAATTGCATATATAACAATTGTCCATATAGACATAATAGCCAATTGAGAACCGAGTTGAAATATTGTTTCACCTTCGGTGGCCATCAAACGCACTCCATCTATAACAGGAGTGAGTGGCAAATAAACAGTAACGTTTTGCAGCCAAGTGGGCATAAGAAATCTAGGAAAAAAAGATCCACTCAAAAATAGCATTGGAAAAACTATTATATTAGCCAAAGGAGCAGCTTGGCGTTCATTTTTAGCCCATCCTCCAATTGCTAGGCCTATTCCTAGTATCATCACAATACTAAATACTAAAAATATAACTATTTCTCCATAGTTGCCAATGACTTTAAGCTTGAATAAGCTTATGGCTGCTATAAACATAATTGCCAAAGAAATAAGTCCTATAATTGCCTGAGAAGCCATCGTTGAAAGAAAATATTGCCATACCCGAATTGGGGTGGTATGAAGTCTTCTAAGTATTCCTTGTTTTTTTAGTTCAGGAAATACATTCACAGGACCAAAAATTCCCAGTCCAACAATTGAAAACCCTAATAGACCTGAAAATGTATAGTCAAATTGGGTCAAAGAACGCTTGTTTAGCTGTCTACCCACAACGCTAAAAGGTACTGGTTCTTTCACAAATTGTAAATTTATAGAACTAAATTGGCTTTTCAATAGTGATACTAAAGTTTGTCCTGCTTGAGAAGTATTATTTGTATAATAAACTTGAGCTTGTCCACTAGGATAGCGGCTATTTTTAGAGACATTGCCAAAACTAGGAGGAAGTACAACTATTGCATCAAGCTGTCCCCGTATCATTTGAGTTTGTCCCCCAGATACAGAATGTATGGAAGAATTTATTTTAAAAGCTTTGGAAGTTTTTATGTTTTTGACAAATTCTTTAGCAACCATAGTTGAAGAATGATTTACAAGACCAATTTTAAAAGTAACTGTGTTGGCACTTTGTCCAAATATACCTCCAAAGACCAATAAAAAGATGAGGGGAAATAATATTCCAAAAAACAAAGCCAGGCGATCTCGAAAAAACCTCTTTACGCTAAGTTTGGTAAATACCAATACTGTAAATAGTTTTTTCCTCATCATTATTCACGCAAAGCTTTCCCCGTTAAATCAATAAAGACATCTTCTAAGTTGGCTTGTTCTACTTTTTGAGGTTTTGAAAATCCTTTTTCCAAAAGATTTTCAATCAGCCTTTGTGGGTGATCCATTGCGATAATTTTTCCGCTATCCATAATGGCTACTCGATCACACAACAATTCAGCTTCATCCATATAATGAGTAGTCATAATTACAGTAATACCTTTAGCTTGGATCTGCTGGATTAGCTCCCACAAATTACGCCTTGCTTGAGGATCTAGCCCTGTTGTTGGCTCATCCATAAAAAATACCTTTGGATTATGCACCAAAGCAACTGCTACACTCAAACGCTGTTTTTGTCCGCCGGAGAGTTTCTCAGCATAAGAATTGGCTTTTTCTCCAAGATGTACTTCTTCAAGAAATTGCATTGGCTTTGTTTTTTCTCCATAAGCTGCTGCAAACATTTCAATAATTTCAGTTAGTTTTTGCTTGTCTTGGAAAGCTGGCATTTGAGGTTGAACGCCAATAATATGCTTTACTTGTTGAGGTTTTTTTCCAACATCTAAACCATCTATGAAAATAGTTCCCTCATCGATTGGACGAAGAGCTTCCATCATCTCTAATGTTGTAGTTTTTCCTGCCCCATTTGGCCCTAATATGCCAAAAATTTCACCCTTTTGGACAGTAAAATTAATTCCATCTACAACATAGTGATCTCCATATCGTTTTTTTAGATTTTGTACTTGTACAATTGGAGATTCCATCTAGGTGAGACTATAACATAATTAAAATGTGAATAATAATCTATGCTATTTCGCTAGATTGAATAACTAGATTAATAAATTGGGATCGATAATTTTAGGTAAAATAGGCTGGTCTAGTTATACTTCTCCTGGGTATAAATCTAGGGTTCTAGCCATTCCCCCATCAACTGCAATAGTTTCTCCTGTAATAAAACGAGCTGCATCAGAGGCTAAAAAAACCACTACATCTGCTATATCTTTTGGGAGGGCCCAACGCCGTAGGGGGGTTTGTTCTTCTATTTTTTCAACCACTGAAGAAATAGCTTTATTTTTAGCCCACAACTGTGTGTCTACTACCCCTGGAGCTACAGAATTTACTCTTATTCCAAAAGGTCCAAATTCAATCGCCATTGATCTACTAGCAGCATCAATGGCTCCTTTTGAAGCCGCATAGGCAGCTCTACGAGGAGTTCCAACAATACCAGAGACTGAAGATAGATTGATAATTGAACCTTTTTGTTGTTGTATCATTTTTGGAACTAAAGCCCCAATCAACAACAAAGGAGCTCTGACATTTACTGCTAATATGTCATCAATGAGACTTGCATCTGTATCTTGAGTCCAAAGACGAGCAGCTATAGCGGCATTGTTGACTAAAATATCAACTGCACCTACTTTTTGTAATGCTTTTTCTGCTAGTTCTAATACAGCTTGGATTTGTCCAAGATCACTAGCAATTAGTATTGGATCATTGTTTAATTGTTTTGCAACTTTTTCGAGATCTTGAATTTTTCTAGAATTTAGAATTATCCTTGCTCCCGCCTCATCTAGCCCAATAGCTATAGCAGCACCAATTCCACGAGATGCTCCCGTTACAAGAGCAGTTTTTCCTTCTAGTGAATAATTCATCTCGAAAAGCATAGCATCACTATGATGCAATAATTCTATTGAATTCAACTGTGCCGACCTCCGCTTTAGCATCATATTATTGATTTTTACGCCAATGTAATTTGATGCAAGTACCAAACACCCAACAGCTTGGGGATAAAATCTTAGGCTAGTTCTTTAGCTTGGCTCAGTTGAATATATTTTTTGATCTTGATTCTATTCTTGAAATCTTTGGCTTTGTTGGATAACAATGATAATCGACTTCAAATAGCTAAAAATTACGGAGCAGAAGTTATCAACTTTGACCAAGAAGATCCTGTCTCTACAATCAAACGTCTAACAGGAGGAATTGGCTTAGATAGAGTTATAGATGCAGTTGGAGTAGATTCAAATCAACCTAGTCAAGGATCCAATCAAGACTCTGCCCAAATGGCTGAGTTGTTCCAAAATCAAAGATCTCAAATAGCTCCAAATACCAATCCTAAAGGAGATAATTGGCATCCTGGAGATGGTCCATCTCAAGCTTTATTCTGGGAAGTTCAATCCCTAGCAAAAGCTGGCACTTTGGGGATTATAGGAGTATATCCGCCAAGTGTTCAAACATTTCCAGTTGGAATAGCTATGAATAAAAACCTAACTATCAATATGGGAAATTGTAATCATCGCAAATATTTACCTGAATTGATAGATCTAGTAATGTCTGGAGATTTAAAGCTGCAAGAACACATAACTCAAAAAATTGACTTTAACGATATTATTTCGGCTTATGAAGCTTTTGATCGAAGAGAATCTGGATGGGTAAAGGTAATGTTAGAGCCAAATAAGTCTAGGTAACAATTTGATATTTAGAACTAAAGTTAACAGCTTTATAATATTTGAGGCTTAAATAGCCTCAAATATTATAAAGCCTAATTTTTATCTCAATAAATACTGAAAAAGTTGATACTGAAAAATAAATTAAAGGAATTTTACCAACTTGGCTTAAAATCAATAAAAAGTTGGAAAATTAGAAATCTCATTAGCAATATCTTCAACAGTTTTACTTATATTCAATCCATTAGAATCTGAGATAAATTGAACTATTACTTCATTAGAAAAAATATCTATAGACTCAAGAGAAAATTTTTTCAAAAGACGAACTGCTAAGTTAGCTGAAACCTTAGAAATATCTAAATATTGATTCACTTGGTCTAAGTTATAGTGTTCATATCCCATGCCAGTCAAAGTTCTATCTAGTTCAAAACGAAAAGAATTTTTCTCACCCATGCCATAGGTTTTAACTAATATTTTTTGTCCCAAACTATTTAGTCACCCCCACAACAACACTGTTATGGGATTCGAATGATTTCCACAAACTACTGTATTTTCCACCCATTGCTAACAAATCTTGGTGGCTGCCTTGTTCTAAAATTTTTCCATCTCCAAGTACTACAATACGTTTTGCTAATCTTGCAGTAGGCAACCTATGAGCAATCATCAAAGTAGTTCTTTTTTGGGACAAAATTCCAATAGCCCTAGCAACTTGGGCTTCTGAGACAAGATCTAAATTAGCTGTTGCTTCATCTAGCAATAATATAGAAGGATCTATTAAATAAGCTCTTGCCAAAGCAATCAATTGAGCTTGGCCTTGAGATAAAGTTGTTCCTCCTTGACCTACCAACTCTTCATATTGATTAGGCAAATTTAAAATTACCTCTTCAGCATGTACAGCTTTGGCAGCTTGTTCAATTTCGTCTTGACTAGCTCCAGGGCGCCCATAGGCAATATTGTAAGAAATTGAACCCGAAAACAAAAATCCATCTTGGGGTACATATCCTAGTTGGCTATGATAACAAGTTGGATCAAAATCTCTCAAATCAAAGCCATCTATTAAAACTCTTCCACTATCTGGTAGATATAGACCTCCAATTAGTTTCATTATTGTAGATTTACCTGCTCCGGTTTCTCCAACTAATGCAACAAATTCCCCTGCTTTAATTTTAAAATCTAAATTGTCTAAAGCTTTTATTTTAGATCCTGGATAAGTAAAACTAACTTTTTCTAATTCAATATTTCCAATCACTTTATTTTTCACTACTTTATTTGGACTGGGCCCCTCATCAACAGGTAGTGACATCAATTGATTGATTTTTCCTATCGATATTTTAGCTTGTTGCCAATTGTCAACTGTTTGGGACAACTGTTGTATGGGGGAAAAAAACTGTTCCAAATAAAGTAAGAAAGCAACAATAGCACCGGCTTTAATAGCCCCAGAACGTACCATGTCACCTCCAATCCAAAGAATCATAACAGCAGCTATATCTGATAAAAATCTAACAAATGGAAAATATAAAGCCACTAAATATTGGGCATTGAGCCGAGCAGTTAGATAACTTTTTGAAAGCTCAACAAAGTGTTTAATATTGCTTTCTTGTCTTCTATAAGCTTGGGAAACTTTAACTCCTGCTAGTCCTTCAAACAAACTTGCATTAACTGCACCTACTGACTCTCTTGCTTGAGAATAAGCCTTGGAAGAGCCTTTGCGAAAAAAATAAGTTGCACCACCAAGGGGAATAAGCACCAAAAATGCAACAAGAGCTAGTTTGACATTTAACACAAATAAAACAATGGCAACTCCAACAAAGCTAAATAAGCTAACTAGAGCAGTAATTAAACCATTTTGAAATAAAGTAGACAAAGACTCTATGTCTGTGAGCATACGAGTCATTATCTTGCCAGAAGCTTCAGTTTCATAAAAATGAAGTGGCAATCTTTGCAACTGAGAAAAAATACGTATCCTCAATGCATAAAGGAGTCTTTCCCCAGTTTGGCCAGTAAAGCGATTCTCAAACCAAATAACTATCCAGTCCAATATAGCTACTAGACCAAATATGGCACTAGTTAGAAAAATAACCGATCCAGAATGATTAATTACTCCTTTGTCTATTCCTTGTTTTATCAAAAAAGGACCAGCTAAAGACAACAAAGCATCTGCAACTATCAACAAAACACCAATTATAAGTCCACCTCGGTAAGACTTTATGAATCTAGAAAGACGGAAATCTTTTTCATAACTAGCTTCTTTTTCTATATCAACTTTAGGATCTGCTTTTACTGGACTAAAAGAATCTACAGCCTTTAGCAATTCAGGAGTTGGAGAAAAAGAAACTCCTGACATAAAACCGCCTCCTGCCCCAGCACTAGAGATAGGCGCTGTAATTTTAGGAACTGGTTTAGACAAAATCCCAACAGGTTTATTTATAACGTTTTTATTTTCTTCAGCTCGAACCTGGCTTGTTTGCTGGATATTTTCTTGATCTAAATCCTCAATACCTAAATCATCTTCATCCAAAATGGGACCTTGAAGTAGGTCTCTATAAAGTTGGTTTCTCAAAAGGAGTTCCTCATGGGTTCCTTGATCTTGAACTTTTCCATCTTCAAGTACAACAATTCGATTAGCTAAAGATAAAGTAGAGCGTCTATGGGCAATTAAAATAGTTGTCTTATTCTTAATTACCTTAGATAAATTTTCATGAATTTGAGATTCTGTATCAGAATCTATAGCAGAGGTAGCATCATCTAAAATAAGTAGTTGAGGATTAGTCAACAAAGCTCTAGCTAAAGCTATTCTTTGTCTTTGTCCCCCGGATAAATTAAGACCTTTTTCACCAATTACAGTGTCGTAGCCTTGGGGGAGTCTTTGGATAAAATCATCAGCTCCTGCAGCAATTGCTGCTGAGCGAATTTGTTCATCTGAACTAGTGGGATTTCCATAGGAAATGTTAGATCTAACTGTATCGCTAAATAGAAAACTTTCTTCAAAAGCAATACCGACATGGCGTCTCAAAGACTCTAATTTTAAGTCCTTTATATTTATTCCGCCAATAAGTATTTCACCTTCATCTACATCATAAAAACGAGCTAATAACAATGAAAGAGTAGATTTTCCCGATCCTGATTTTCCTACAATTGCAACTGATTCTCCTGGAGAAATTTTTAAAGAAAAATCTTGCAAAACCTTAGTTTGGCTTCGATAAGAAAAAGACACTGAATTGAAGACAATTTCTTTATTATAATCATCTAGATCCAAAGCATCGGGTTTTTCTACAATCAAAGGAACAGCTGAAATTACTTCTAAAATTCTTTCCACCCCAGCTCTGGCTTGTTCAATAAAAGCAATAAGGCCAGCAAACATACGCACTGGAGCAACCATTGTTATTATGTAGCTAGAAAAGAGCAAAAAAGTTCCGATTGAAAGGTGAGAACGCAAAGCAAGCCAACCACCTAAAGCCAATACTGCCACTTGAGAAAGCATCGGAATGGCTTGGAGACTCGATTGAAGGCGAGCTTGGGTCCTTATAACCCTTACGCGATCGAGAAAAAGCTTTTTAGCAGCTTCAACCAAACGAGAAGTCTCAGCGTCTTGTTGACCAAGTGCCCTTACAACCCTTACCCCGCTAATTGCTTCTGAAACCACCCCTGATACCAAAGCTGAATCTTGTTGAGCTAGCCAAGTAGCAGGAAATATAGAAGTTCTCAAACGAAGAGCTACAATAGCTAACAAAGGCAATGAAACTACCATTACAAGGGCCAACAAAGGTGAAATGGTTATCATTACAATTAGTGAAATAACCAACATTGCCACATTGCCACTCATCATAGGCAAAAATGCAAATAAACCTTGTACTAAATTTAGATCTGAATTAGATCTAGAAATAAGCTGAGCATTACCCAAGGAATTAAAAGTAGCTAGATCTAGTTTTTGTATTGAACTATAAATCGCATTTCTTAGATCAAATTGGATATCTAAAGCTAAACGACCTCCAATAAAGCGCCTAAAAAAAGCCGCCACAAAGCTAAAGAGTCCAACTCCAAGCAAAACAAGAACATAAGAAGCAATAGATGTTTTATGCGAACTAATTGAGTTATTGATTATGTCTCTTTCAATAACTGGTATAAAAGCAGCCCCAGACATTCCAGCAATAGCTGCACCAAAAGCAATAAATACTTTTTTACGATGAGGCTTTAAATATGGCAGCAGTGCTTTGATCCAACTGGAAGAATTTTTACTCATAATTTTATTAATTTAAAAATAGTTCTAACCAATTCATTCCCAATTGATACTCTAATAGTCGAATCCCCCAATTTGATTGAATTGACTGAATCATAGATCTAATAATAATATAGTTGTAACTACAAAAAACTAAATCCCGATGAAACCAATTCCGAAATTGGTCATAAATATTTTCATAGTATTTTCAACTGCTAGCTAGGTTGTAACCAATCATGTAGATGTTTTCATTTTCCTTTTACAACTAACTAAAATAAGCCTTCCTAGTCGATATAGATCAATCCAAGCCTAGGAGGTCTGTTTCTTTCCTTTAGATTACAAAAACAGCAACAACACTTGGGTTAAAATAAAAAATCTATAATTGTAAATTTAGATAATGCTCATTTTAAACAAGCTAGATAAACTCTTTACTTGGACTATGGATTAGCTAAGTAAAGGGCATCTTTTAAAGTTTTGTATCACAACAAAGCTTGACTATTGCTTATTGGCTAGCTATAGTGGCAGAAATTATGGTGATGGAGTTCGCCAAAACCGCTATTTAGCTAATGACTCCTACTTATGTTCTAGCCTTTTTGCTCGACAGTAGGAGATCCGTATTGGTTATAAGTTCAATAATTTTACAAATATGCCAAGTACTAACAGTTTTGGCTCTATCACCGTTGTTACACGGTTTTATTCAAAAGGTTGAAGAAAGAATTCAAAGAGGCAAAGGACCTTCAATATTTCAACCTTATAAGGATTTATATAAATTTTTTCGCAAAGAAATTTTAATACCACAAAGTGCCTCTTGGGTGTTTTTAGTCTCTCCTATAGCTGCTTTTGTGGCTATGCTTATCGTTCCTCTTCTTATACCTGTACTTACCAACTTTCCCCTGCCCTTTTCAAACATGGGTGATATTTTGGGTGGTGCTTTAGTACTTACTTTGGCAAATTTTGCATTTTTATTAGCTGGATTAGATTCCGGTCAACCTTTTGGGGGTCTAGGGTCTTCTAGGGTGGCAATGCTTGCAATCTTAGCCGAACCTACCTTAATTCTTGTATTTGTAGGAATAAGCTTCTTTGATCATTCAATGCTGCCTTTTGTTGCCAATCACCTTTTGGCTAGTAATATGACAGCCTATCTTTCCCCTGCTCATTTATTTCTAATTTTTTCTTTTGTCATATTGCTAACTGTAGAAACAGACAGACTACCTATACATTCTTCGATCCCCTATGAAATTTACATGATAGATGAAGCAAGAATTTTAGAATATGGAGGACCTTTGCTAGCTATTATCAAATGGTCTTCTTGGATGAAACAATTTATCTTGTACACTATTTTTTTAAATGTATTTCTTTTGCCATGGGGATTATCTGCTACTGGTAGCCTAGTTTCCATCCTTTTAGCTATTGGATTTATAATTATAAAATATACATTAGTAGCGCTTTTCATGACCGTAGTAGACACCATCCAATCTAGATTGCGCTTTTACCGGTACCAAGAACCATTAGCCCTATCGTTTCTATTCGCTGTAATGGCTATTGTCGCTACTCAAATTTAAAGGAATAATAGAAAAAATTGCTTATCTTTCATCTAAATCCTTTAGAAGCGGCTATATTCAGTTTTTTAGTCAGCATAGCTTTGGTGCTTTCATTTGTAATGCTGGGCTCTCATTGGTTAAAAAACCATATTTATGCCTTTGCTGGCGAATCTTGGATTATAGCTTTACTATCAGCTGGAATTGCCTACTATGGTCATTTTGATGAGCTTTATTTAATAGCATTACTCACAGCAGTCTTTAGAGGCTCTCTACTGCCCTATTTACTCTTCCGTTTGATCAATAAACTTAATATAAATAGAGAATTTACTCCTATCTTTAGACCGTCTTCTGCCATGATATTTGGAGCTTTTTTAGTACTTATAGCTTTCGCAATGAGTAGAGCATTGGGTCTTAAACTTGGACTACCTACTATTGCAGTAATAGCTTTGACTGCTATGTTTGGACTAAAACTTATTGGCTTTTTGCTAATGGTTCTGCGTTCAGAAGCTGTCAGTCATATACTTGGGCTTTTAGTAATCGAAAATGGCATATTTCTAGGTTCACAGATACTGGTACCTGGATTACCATTTCTACTTGAATTAGTAATTTTATTTGATCTGTTGATTATTGTCCTTACTTTTGGCATCTTAGTCCGCTACCTAAAGACACATGCAGGGACCACTTCTTCAAGACAACTCAATAGGTTGGTGGGATAAATGTTACAAGTTGTATTCTTGTTGTGGATACTTCCCATACTTGGCATTGTTGGAATTATTATAGTCCCAGATAAATTAAAATCTGAATTGATCAACCTTATTGTAGCTATTGGTTGTTTTGCAGCTTCTTTATATATAGTTATTTTTGCTCCATATGCCAATGAGACACTTCTAAAGCATTATATTTTAATCTCGCCAATAGGTAATTGGGTAACTTTGTGTATAGGCATAGTGTATTTGTTATCGTCAATTTATGCAGTAGGCTACATGAGATTAATGGAAGTAGATCCTAAAAAACTTTCTTATTTCTATAGTCTCTTTAGTGGTTTCGCACTTACTATGTTCATAGCTCCATTTATGAACAATCCTGGTCTTTACTGGGTTGCCATAGACCTTACAACTATTGTTAGCGCTTTTCTTATAGGTTTTGAGAAAGAAGCTGAAAGCATAGAAGCGTCATGGAAATATTTAATTATTGTCTCAGCTGGTCTTTCTCTTGGGTTATTGGGGATTGTCCTATTTTATTGGGGGGGAACATTCCATTTGGGAGCTGTTTATTCTATGACTTGGGCGAATCTTCATTCAATATCTAAAACTGTTCCTACTGTACTTTTGCTTAGCTCTTTTCTTCTTGTCCTTGTAGGATTTGGTACAAAAGCTGGGCTTGCACCTATGCATACATGGCTGCCCGATGCTCATAGCGAAGGACCCGCTCCTGTGTCGGCCATGCTATCAGGAGCACTTTTGAACATAGCTATGTTAGGTATAGTTAGATTCCTCGGAATTCTAAAAGGTACAAAGTCTTTTGAATTAGGTCATCTTAGCCTAATTGTTTTAGGGCTATTTTCTCTTTTTGTAGCAGCATTATTTATAGTCAGACAAGATGGCATAAAGCGCCTAATGGCTTATTCAAGTATTGAACACATAGGCATTATTACAATTAGCTTTGGATTCGGAGGAGTATTAGGTATTGCTGGGGGGATGTATCAAATGCTCAATCACTCTTTGACAAAATCTCTTATGTTTTTCGGTTCTGGGTCAATGATGCGCCATTATGGTTCTAAACGTATACAAGATATAAAACGCATACTTTCTTTCTTCCCCACAATAGGACTTATTTGGCTACTAGGGGCTATAGCTATTACTGGCGCTCCTCCTTTTGGTCTATTTCTGAGTGAATTTACAATACTTCGTTCTGGATTCAAGGGAAATAATTCTTGGGCTAGCTGGATAATGGGAATACTTCTAATTTCTATCTTTATCTCTTTTTTGAACCATTTTCGTTCTATGTACTTTGGAGAACCAATGCAACAAGAACTAGCCATAGATAAACCTTTGAGCAAGTGGCTGACTGTTCCTATGTGGTTGAGTTTTATCCCCATAGTTATTTTGGGCTTTTGGTGGCCTCATGCACTTTGGAATTTTTTTATTATGGCAGGTAAAAACATTTGAGTAGTCATATTGAACAATTAAAAATTAGTCCAGCAGAACTAAAAACAATTGCTAAAACAATTATCAAAGAAGGTTCAAGATTTCAAATGGCTTATCTACATGAAACCGATCCTGAGCCAGAGTTAATATATTTAGTTGATCAAGGTCCATCTAAAGTCTTTCTCCAAATAATTGTTTCACCTGTAAAAAATATCCCTTCTTTGGCTCATGTGGCTCCACTTCTTAGTTGGTATGAGCGAGAGATTATGGATTTCTACGATATTGTCTTCCTGGGTCATCCCGAGCCTCATCCTCTCATAGCCTTAGAAGGACTTAGGTTGCCACGTTCAAAAGCTGGATCAAAATATACAAACGATTCTACAACTTCAGAAGTTCTCGACTTTATGGCTAGGCTTCAAGTGGAACAGCCTCAAATTCAAGATTTATTTTGGGGCCCAGTCAGGGGAGATATTGTCGAAACAGGTGAATTTCATTTTGCCTACATAGGAGAAGCAATCCTTCATTATCAGCCTAGACTTTTTTATAAACACCGAGGAATTGAAACTACTGTTCGGGGACTAAGTCCTCTTATGGCCCTAAATTATATTGAAAGAATATCTGGAATAAGTAGTATTACTCACAGCCTTGCTTTTTGTTTAGCTGTAGAAGACGCACTAAAAATTCAAGTTCCAAAGCGTGCACAATTTATAAGAGTGGCCTTAGCAGAGCTGGAAAGGATTTACAATAATCTTCATTATTTCAGTCTTCTTTGCAAAACCACTACCCTAAAAGTGGGTGAATCTTTTGGATCGTTTTTAGAAGAACAAGCCAAACAATTGAACGCTATTCTTACGGGTAATCGTTTCTTGCGTAACGTCATTACTATTGGGGGAATAAAAAAAGATCTCAATTTAGCTTCTATCGAAACCGGGCTATCAAAGCTTTCAAAAGATGCTTCAAAGTATCTAGATTCATTAGCTAATACCCAAAGTCATCTAGATCGTCTCATTGGAACTGGTGTATTATCTAAAGAAATTGCTTTCGATTTTGGTGCAACTGGTCCAGTAGCTAATGCATCTGGACTTGAGAGAGATTTACGCCTTTCACACCCTTATACCTCTTATGATGATCTAAAAATAACAGTAGATATCCGAACTGATGGAGACGCTCTGGCAAGAAGCCAAGTTAGAGCAACTCATTTGATAGAAAGCTTCAAAATTGTAAAAGAAACAATTGAAAAAATAGCTCCAGGAGAAATACTTACAAAACAAGCCTCTATCAATACTCAATCAGATACAGATGGCATCGGGTGGGCGTTGGGACCTCGGGGAACTTGCATTCATGCTGTATATCTTCAAGACAATAGAATTAAACAATTAAAAATAAAATCCGCATCATTTTCTAATTGGAAAGTATTTCCTCAAACAGTCAATTCCTCTAACATGATGGACTATGCCATAAATGAAGCGAGCTTTGGTCTTACTATTGCTGGATACGATAGGTAAATCATATGAATAATTGGACGCTAAAAGGCCTTACAGCTGGCAAAGTAAGTATCAAATGGCCAAAAGATAAAAATAGTGATAACTCACAAAGCCAACAAGGTCTACTCCAAATACCCTTATTCAACTCCAATGCTTGTCAAAACAATTGTCACCAATGTGTAGATATATGCCCCACCCAAGCTTTATCATTAGAGACAAACAATAATACTGTTGCAATGGACTATGGTCGTTGTATAAATTGCCAAGCTTGTGTTGAAATATGTCCAGTAGATGGCGCCCTTGACCCAACTTGGAAGGGATCATATGCCTCCTTGGATCGTAATGATTTAATCCAAAGTTCACTCAATCAAAAAAAATCAATCCAAACCGAAGCAGAAATTGTAGGACAACGCGTTAGATCTCGCTTTAGGGGAAGTCTTCATATAAGACATATAGATGCAGGCTCTTGCAATGGTTGTGAATCAGAACTACAGGGACTTCTTAATCCATATTACAATCTGCATCGTCTAGGGATTTTTTTCACTCCATCTCCAAGATTTGCAGACCTTTTATTGATTACTGGCCCTGTTGTTCCTCAGATGAAAGATATCGTTTTACGAACCTGGCAAGCGATGCCTGAACCTCGATTCGTCTTTGCTGCTGGAACATGTGCTGTTTCTGCAGCTTTGTTTGACTCTGGCTATGCCAAAGGAGATGGAGTAGATGCCATTTTGCCTGTTGACCTATACCTCCCAGGATGTCCCCCAAGTCCAGCTTCTTTGATCCATGGTCTTTACTTATTCACAGGTCGTACTGACCAAGACATAAAAGATGGTAAGGCAAATGACAATTGAGCTTATTGCAATAGGAGTTATATTTTGGATATTGACCCCTTTGAGCCTAATAACGCCCAAAGCCACATTCTTTTCTAAAATCAGTTTTATAACTGGCACTATTTTAGTTCTACTAGGCTGTGCTCTATCTTTACCACAGGGCACACCTAGTTATTATCTATACACCAATATCATTACCAAGGTATCATTCCAATTAAATGCTGGTGCTTCCTGGCTATTGATGTGGGGACTTATACCAGCATTGCTTGCAGGTATAAGTAAAAAAAATTCGAAGTGGTTTGCAAGTGCTTCTTTAGCTTTGCTTGGAGGACTTGGGGTTGCTAGTTTGCAAGATGGAATCTCTTTTTTGATCTCTTGGGAGTTGATGAGTCTCAGTGGAGCAGGGTTGTTACTTAGTGAACGGATCAAACCAATAAAGCAAGCAGGTGATGCGAACTTATTTATGCTAGCACTATTAGAAATAGGTAGTGTTGCCTTGCTCTTTGGGTGTTTGATCTTGGGAGTAAAAGATTTAAGTTTTTATAGCTGGACAACAACTTGGTCCCATCTTTCTCCAATTGCTGCTTTCGGTGTTGGTGTTTTATTTTTAGTTGGTTTTGGGGCCAAACTGGGAATTTTACCTTTTTATGAATGGCTTCCACAAGCCTATGCAAGCGGAACCGGAGCTAGTGGAGCTATCATTTCAGGCGTTGTTTTGAATATGGCATGGTTTGGTTTAGCTAGAGCTTTGCTTGAGTGGCTTCCTCAGTCAAAAACCTCAGTAGGATTTGGAGTATTGGTACTTGCAGCAGGAATTTCTACTTCTGTTTTAAGTATCCTTTATGGTTTTCAACAAAAAGATTGGCGAAAATTATTATCTTTTTCTACTGCAGAAAATGCAGGACTTGCCGTTAGCGCTTTGGGTGCTGCTATTTTATTCCGCAACAGTGGACACCTTCAACTAGCTTCTTTAGCTTGGATAGTGGGGCTAATACATCTTGGAGGACATAGCCTAGCCAAAGGATCTTTAATGCTTACAGCAGATGAGGTAGATCACTACAGCGGGTCTTATGACATTTCTCAACAAGGAACTAGCTCGAAAGCGCCTTCGATACTAGGCTTAGGGGCAATATTGGGAGGTATGAGTCTTGCTGCAATGCCACCAGTGGCTGGTTTTGTTAGTGAATGGTATTTACTCCAAACTGTATTTCAAGGATTTTATCTTTCAACTTCAACTGGCAGGGTAGCTCTAGCTCTAGCTGGAGCTGGTATTGCTCTTACATCTGCTATAGCTTTAGCTACTATAGTCAAATTACTTGGAGTTGGGCTATTAGGCAAAAACAATCAAATTACATCTAAAGTTCAACCAAAAAAAAGATGGATAGGCGCATGGAGCGTATTCTTTTTAGGTTTTATGACACTAGCATATGCAATAGGAATGCCTTGGTTGCTTAATTTACTTTCTTTCACTTCATGGACTAGTATGCCAAATATAGTATCAAAGGTACACAATGGAGTGATTTTGATTCCATTATCTTCCAAGTTTGCATTTATCTCTCCCACTTTGCTCTTGGTTGTAGGAATTATATTTTCTTTATTGCCAATTACTTTAATTGGTTTGCGAGGAAAAAGTATCTTAAAGTATCGAAAAGTACCTGTTTGGGCACAAGGCCTAGAAAGGGTTCCTGTTCAAAGTGCTACTACTTCTTTGTCATTTTCAAATGCATTAAGACAGTTTTATAGCTTTATTTATAGACCTACCAATATTTCTCAACCATTAGGCAACGAAAAAGGCTACTTTGTCAAAGAATTGAAATTTGAATACTCTGAAGCTCCAATATTTGGTCCTTTACTTTTTACCCCTATAGTAAAGTTAGTAACACTAATGTCAAAATGGGCATCTAAAATACAAATGGGTTCTATGAATGCCTATATATCCTATATAGGATTAATGCTTTTAGCTATTTTTATATTTATCATCTTTTTTTGATTTATTTGAGTATAAAAATATAACTTTTAATACTCAACGAAAAAGAGCTTTGGCAATTTCAATACCAAGCAATGCTGTCAAGATCCCTAGGAATGGACTTAAAAATAAATTTAAAAAAGCTTCTAAAAAAGAACCTTCAGATATTAAATTGAAGCTTTCAAAACTAAAAGTAGAAAAAGTTGTATAAGCTCCAATCAATCCTATTGTTATAACTGTTTTATAAGCTGAAGGAATATGCAACAGTGGGAACGATACTGTTGAAATGAGTCCTAATAAAAAAGCACCACTGATATTTATAATAAAAGTTCCCCAAGGAAAAGAACCTTCTATTTTGTTACTAATCCAAATGGTAATTAGATAGCGCGAAATAGCTCCAATTCCACCTGCTATACCTACACCTAAAATCTCCAATGATTTACCTTATTGTTTCTTATAATGAGATATTTCTACTTCTTGCAAAGTAACCATACCTTCAACCAACAATTCATCAACAATTTCTTTAAATTGTTCGATTTTTTCTTTTGTGTCGACTATAACCACAACGACAGGTAAAGCTCTATCCAGGGCAAGGATTCTAGTTGTATGAATACGATGTTTGACCCCAAATCCTTCAAATCCTCTCAATACTGTTGCACCCGATAGACCGCTCTTATGAGCTTTGGATACTATTTCAACAAAAAGAGGCTGATGATTATGGTGATCTCCTTCAGTGATAAAAATCGACATACAAAGACCCCGAAAGGTTTCTTTCACAGTAATCTCCCTACTAGACGAACCAAGACAATTCCTATATAGACAGCTATTACACCTAATACAAGGCTGATCAACACATAACCAAGAGCTAAAGAAACTTTAGCTTCGTTTATCAAAAGCGCACTTTCAACCATCCAAGTAGAAAAAGTAGTATAACCACCACAGAAACCAACACCCAAAAAAGCTCTCTTATATGGGCTAGGATCCCATATCTCTGTTGTAAGTGTTACAACAACACCTAACAAAAATGATCCTGATATATTTATAATCAAAGTAGCCCATGGAATTGTCCCGGGCGGAGAAGGGAAAAACTTTTCTATTAAATATCTTGCAATTGCGCCTAAAGCTCCACCTATTGCAATTACTAGCAATAGCTTTATACTGTCTTCTCGCCATTTCGTCTTTAACTTTGATATAAAAGGGATTAAAACTGTTTGTATTTTTGACTCCTTATAATAAACACCCTAAGTCTAAGAGTTCTCAGAATAATCAAATACCGTCTATTGCGAATAGGACTTCTTTTTTGGATTATTAGCCGATTGAATTACAATTTCAACCCAAATGGGTCAATCATGACAAAGCGATTCATTGAATCAATCAAAGACGAAAAAAATTCTTAAATAAGTACTAGAGCCCCATAGCCTAATTAGTTTTATAGTCACCTACAAATCCTTTGCTTTTAGCTTAAAAGTTATTGTAGGAGTCATCAGCCACATATTTGGGCGGTTAAAGGAAGAACTCCATTTCCTTGAAATCTGGTAATACCATAAAAACACTCTTACATTCCATAAGGTTGGAAAATCTATTAAAATGCTACCAAAGAAAAAATATTAGTGACAATATAAACTTCGTTTTCAACTCATTTTCGTTCTATCTAATAAATTTATCCATAGAAAAGAATCATTATAAGTTACCTATACATCAAAAGATAGAGTTATAGAACCAAGTGATAGTAAGATAATTAAGTGTTTCATGCAACCACTACTAAAAAAATTATTATTTAATAATAAAAAGTTTTAGTACTACAAATTAAATAAACAAGATTTTATCTAACAATAATAAATCTAGATAACGAATAAAAGATAAATGACTTGTCGTATTTATCTCTCGAAAAAGTTCTATTGAGGTTGAGGACTATTCAAAGAATCAATTTCAGAGCCAGATTTTACCTCAGGAGAAGTTACTTGGGTGGCTTTGCGCCTATTGGAAACAACAATACCCCAAGTTAGACCGGCAAATACTAAAGAGACAATAGCTAGACCAATATGTACTGCCCTAAAAGATAGAGCAAGTCCTGGGGTGGTTATCATATTTCTAATCAATACTAGCCAAACCCAAATAGTCCAAACAACAGAAACTTTTAAAATTAACGCTTGTCGACGAGTCATTAGTTAATAGATTATCAATTTATTATATATTGGTCACTTTATAATAGAAAGATCCTTAGCAAAAGACCAAGACTTGCGGTGAATAGCTAAAAGTCCCCATTTTTTGAGAGCATTTTTATGCACTGTAGAAGGATACCCTTTATTAGATGCAAATCCATATTGGGGAAATTGACTATGATAATTGATCATTATTTGATCACGAGTTACTTTTGCCAAAATTGAAGCTGCAGCTATTGATAAACACTTAGCATCTCCTTTTATGATTTTGGTAGTTTTGTTATCACCAAAATCAACAAAATCCCATTTACCATCTATAAGTACATGCTCAGGAGATATCTTCAATTGAGCCAATGCTCTAGAAGTTGCTAGCTTTTGAGCTTTTGAGATCCCAAGGTCATCACATTCTTTCGGACTGACATGACCTACTGCCCAATCTAGGCACCAACTAGAAACTTTGGGAAAAATATTTTGACGTTGAGATTCATTTAACATTTTAGAATCTCTAATGCCATAGATGCGCTTGTCAAAAGGAACAATGGCCACTCCAACACTCAAAGGACCTGCCCAAGCTCCTCGACCTACTTCATCTATCCCAGCAACTATTCCAATGCCTAAATCCCATAGTTGTTTTTCAAAAACCAAAGAGGGAATCACTTTAGTAGATTTGGTTTTTATTTTTCGAGGTTCCAAAATCAGCCCTTTATATAAAACAAAAATTTCAATTAAAAATCTTATCTATCAAAGATCAACGACCAATGCTCAAATAGGACTCAGATTGAGTATTAGACTTGGTAAGTTTATGGAAGAACTGAATGGCAAAAAGAGCTAAAAAATATACAATCACCAAAATGATAAGCCTCTTTAGCAACAAGATAAATACTTTTTTAAAATCTTGAGTTTTATTTGATGAAATATTTATCTCCCAGCATTATTTCAAATAATGTTAAGTCTAACCAGACTCATTATAGCAATACATATTATTAGTTACTCAATTGCACCAATAGTTATGAAAACTATTCCTGTAACTACTATCATTTAAAATAAATGATCTTTTTGTCAACTCTTTAAAAAATATTGATAGAGATGATTATAATTTCTATTTCCAAAGTGCAATACTTATTTATTACAACCAATATCATCTAGAGGTAGATTTGAAAAACAAGTACCCTTTCTTTTTAGCTGTAGTTCTATCTTTGCTATCTTTAGTTGTAATAGGGTTGGTCTTTATTCAAAAATCTTCTCCAACACTTCCTCCTCAACCATCTAGTGCAGTTGGATCCCCCATAGATAGAAAAGTACCTAACATTACTTTGATAGGGGAAAACTCTAAAGCGGTTTCTTTGAGCTCATTTAGAGGAAAAACTGTTGTTTTTACTGATTTTTTAACTCTTTGCCAAGAAGCTTGTCCTATGACAACTGCAGCTTTTTCCCAAATGCAACAAACAATAAATAAAGACCATCTTTCTAACAAGATTGTCTTTGTAGAAGCAACAGTTGATCCCAAACGAGATACCCCTGCTCGTTTGGCAGCTTATGCAAAACTAACCGGTGCTACTTGGCCATTACTTACAGGTACTCGTACCAATCTAGACAAATTATGGAAATTCTTTGGGGTATATCATAAAATAATACCTCCTCCAAATCCTCCTGGAATTGATTGGCTAACTGGCAAACCCCTCACCTATGATGTGGCACATACCGATGCTTTGTTTATAATAGGTCCCCATGGAAATGAAAGATTTGTCAGCCAAGGAATACCAAATGTTGGGGGAAAACTAACTCCAGCTCTTTATAAGATGTTGGATCCATTAGGAAAATACAATCTCAAACATCCCGATGGATGGAGTGTTCCTCAAGCTCTTTCTGCTATTGCTTGGGTCGCACGTACCCCGATAAAATACCATCCCCCTAAAACACTTTGAGCTAGGATTCATCACGATTTTGTCTTTGCATCAGATCGCTTATCGCATCAAGAGGGCTTTGGATTCCAATTAAAACAGAATTGACTTTTTCAGCTATTGGCAGTTCTACTCCATATTTACTAGCCAAACCCAAAGCTGGTGGAGTGGTCTTTATGCCTTCGGCAACTTTGGTCAATTGAGAAATAATCTCTTGACAACTTCGACCTTTTCCTAGTTGCTCGCCAACATAGTGATTTCGACTTTTTGGGCTGGAACAAGTAGCTACCAAATCACCTAATCCAGCAAGGCCCATAAAAGTAAGAGGATCTCCACCCATTAGCACCCCAAGGCGAGTTATTTCAGCTATACCCCTTGTTATAACTGCTGCTTTTGTGTTGTCTCCATAGCCCATTCCATCTACTATTCCAGCTGCTATAGCTATAATATTTTTTAAAGCTCCAGCTATTTCGGCTCCTATAACATCTCCATTGGTATAAATTCTCCAAGTTGGAAATGTGAAAAGTTCTTGTAATTGTTGGCTTAGATTTGTATCTGTGCTAGCAATAACACTAGCTGAGGGATAACCCGCTATGACTTCTTCGACTAAATTAGGACCAGTCAAAACAGCTACGGGACTACTGGGAATTATTTCATTGACAATTTCGCTCATGCGCTTTAGTTCTTGTTGTTCTAGGCCTTTTGTAAGGCTCAATATGGGAGCAGATGAGTTGATAAATGGAGATAAATCTTGAAGAACTTTTCTAAAACCATGAGAGGGCACTGCCATAATTATCAAATCGCTTTGGCCAATTCGACATAGATCTGTAGTAATCTCAACATTTTGTGGGAGATAAAAATTAGGTAAATAACTAGAGTTGTGCCTTTGTAAAGTAATTTGTTCACAAAGTTGGGGCCTTTTTGACCATAGTTTTACTGAAA
>JAJYPT010000101.1 GCA_021795135.1 Actinomycetes bacterium | reverse complement strand
TTTTTTCTTTATTGCCTAAAATTCATTCAAGAAGCTATGACTATTACGATGTAATAACTTTGCCAAGCAGGAGAGCTTTAAAATAGCTAAGCTAGGTTAATAAAACTTGAACAAGATTTTTAATAAACAGTTAGATAATTTAGGGAATACCTATTTAAGTAAAAAAGTAACAAAATTTTTAAAGATACAAATATTCCAACTGTCTTATAACAGCTTAAATATCTTTGTCGTATTTGATTATTTGGTCATTAGCTCCATAAAAAAGAAGGTATAAACAACAATGAGTGCAACTGAATCAAACAATAGAGCTCGAGGGCATATAAAGATAGTCTATCTTGGTCCCGTCGCTCCTCATTGGGATGTCCATTCTGATTTAGGTGATCAAGCAGTTGTGGAAGATTTTCGTCAAAGGGTTCTAGCTCGTCTTTTATTATTACCACCCCATGATCCTCAATTTAGAAGAAATAGGGAAAGAATTGTAAGAGATGCAGAAAGAGAAGGTCTTTTATTAGAGTGGGATTTGGGATTTGAAGAAGATTCCCTTAATTTTTAACTCTAGAATATCTTTTTGATATTAGATGAATATTTTTTAATTTATCTAATATCTTCAAATTTGAGCTATGAGATTTTGAAGCAAAAAAATTATCATCATTTCTTTTCCAAGCCACTAAGTTCTCCTCTATAAAAAGTTCTTTAGTAGTTGGACTATCAATATATTTTTTCAAAAATAACGATTCTGAATCGTCTGAATCCTCTTCAATTGGAGATTTCTCTGATTCTGATTCTAAATTATCTACAGTTGAATACTCTTTTTCTTTTGCGATATTGTTAGAAACTGTTTTTACGTTATTAGGATCTTGATACATACTGTCTAAAAAATCCGATAAACCAGGCATAATATATATTCGACTTAAATGACGAATATATTTAGTTGTATTATTCGGGCAAAGATATTCTTTCTAGCCACAACCCTGGAGCATCGACCTCAGAAGGGGTAGGCAGGTTTTTAGCTGTGTTAAAAAGACTTTGCAGCTTTTCTTGCCCAGCTCTTTCTACGATTCCTTCGATAAAAGAGCGCCCTTTTTCATAAAGAGATTGATTGAGTTCAATACCAAATAGCTTTCCAACTAATTGATCCCCTTCACCTTGTTCCACTCGGCGCCTTTTTGAAGCCTCAGAAAGAACAGGATAAGAAGTCATCAATTTAGAGCCGAGATTGTCCAAAACATAATCTGTGTAGCCTTCTATGGCCGATAGCAAGGCTCGTATTTGAGAAAGGGTTATTAGTTGAGAAGGACTTTGTATAGCTCCCAAAAGAGTACTAGGATCACCTAAAGTTTCTTGGAAGGTATCAGGTCTCATAGGATCTATTTGAGATAGTCTTTCTTGGATGGCTTCAGAATTATTGTCGAAGCCAGAAACATAACTTAGCAAAAGATCGTTTAAGCGGTTAGATATATGAGGAATGCTTAAAATACCATGATGAATAGTTTCATTTAGGCAAACCCACATTCTCGTATCATCTGCTGAAAGACTCCAGTCTTTAGCAAAATTGTTGATATTTGCAGGAATGACTATAAGTTCGTCATGTTGGGGTCCAGGTATTGGAAGGCTGTATTGTCCAAAAGATTTTTGAGCAAGATAACCCACCATAGCTCCTGATTGCATTCCTAAGAAAACTGGACTTAGCATAGAAGAGATGCCATTCATATCACCAAATAAAAAACCAAAGGGATTAGATTCATTTTCTGGTTCAATTTGAGAAGCAGTATCTGTATTGCCCTTAGGATTTAGAGACTGTGCTAAAGCCTCTAATAATTTACTCCAATTTTTAAGAGTTTCAGTTGCCCACTCTGAGCGGGTAAGGGGACGTATTTTTAAAAGCTCTCCGTGAGGAGAAGTATCCAAAGATGTAAATTGTTGCACGTGTAGTTCCGCTACGCGTATGAGTTCTTCAAAAGATATGCGTTCTGTTGGATCTACGTTTTCTTCGCTTTGACCTTCGCTAGATACCCACAAAGCTAATTGACGGGCTACTTCCCAATTGATAGAACCTTCAGTAGAAAAAAATTTAGCTAAATTGGCCATCATTGACCCAAAGTCAAAACCTTCGCCAAATGGAGATGAACCGCTCACAATTACTATGCTACGCCTCTTTTGGGTTCAAAGTGATTATTTATATAATATTTTGAAACTAATTAAGCGCAATATCTTATACCGAAGCCTTCTTTACCAGCTTTATTTTCAAGGATTGGGCTTTATTTTTATTTTTGATTCCCACTATGACGCTTTGTCCTGGAAGGTGGAAATTCAAGCTATAGATCAAACCATGAATTGAGCTAATCTTGTAGCCATTTATAGAGGTAATAGTCTCTAAAGGCACAAGACCTGCTTGAGCAGCTGGACTTGTAGGATCTACTTCTTTAATCATAACACCTGTTAGGTGAGACCCCTTGTCTACATCTTGGATCTTTACTCCCAGCCAGCCTCTTTGAATATTGGCCTTTTGGAAAATTTTATTAACTGCTTTTCTAATTGCTTTGACACTTATGAGAATATGAGAGGTGGAATTGTTTTTAGTTCCCAGTATTGCTAATAGATGACCTTTTGCATCTAGTAAAAGACCCCCCTGTAAATGCTTAGCCAAAGATTTTGTAGGACCAATAAATTGCTGAGTTAGTTGATTGTTAGATCTTGTAGTTGAAGTATTTCCTACTATGGCCCTATCTGAGGGTAAATCAAGTAGTGCTTTTTGGTTGTTTTTTATAGAATCTGATGAAGAAAAATCTGTAGCTTGAAGATTGGCTATATTTACCTTTATCAAGCCTATGTTTTGAGATGAACTTGTCCCTAATAAAGTAGCTGAAGTTGTGATTCCTCTAGAGGTAGTTACGGTTATGTTTTGGGATCCTTTTATAATATTATAAGTAGTAAGAACTATCCCATCAGTTCTTACTATGACCCCATACCCATATTTGGTTCCTAAAGGTCCTTGAGATCTTATGGAGACTAAAGTTTTTTTTGTATTGGCAATAGAAGAACTTAGAGCTGTATTGTTTTTTAACTTATTTACAGAATAAATCCCATTGGGCGGTAGTGTTGTGTGTTCATTAGGAGTAGATTTTTGACCCCCTAATAATAAAGCAGTAAGTATAGCTAGGATAATCAGTGCTGAAGTGGAGACTTTTTTTATTTTTGGCCCTATATTTTTTACAGAATAATTAGGTGGTAATTCAGATGGATGTATCCATGTTCGTTCTTGTCCCAACAGATCTTTATCTGTTGGGACAATTTCATCTTCATCTTCATTGAAGTCTTCTTCATGGGCCACAAGTTTGAGAATATCTATTTATAGACAAAAAAGGGTGTCGCTAAGTATTTAACTTAGATCTACCATAGGATAATGGAAGTATTAAATAGTACTAAAAATAATTGGATACAAATTACCAATGAGCCTTTAGATATAGACAAGGCTTTCAAGTGGGCCATAGTTCCCAATTGCGGGGCAGTAGTTGTTTTTGCTGGAACTGTTAGAGACTATTCACAAGACCGAAGTGGCATAGAGAGGCTAGAGTATGAAGCTTATGAAGAACAAGCCTACAAAAAATTACATGAAATAGCAGATCATGCTCGCAATAGATGGCCAGAAATTGGTCGGATAGGTTTATTGCATAGAATTGGAAGCATGGATTTAGAAGAAGTTTCTGTTTTGGTTGTAGTTTCTACTCCGCATCGCCCTCAGGCTTTTGAAGCTGCTAAATACTGCATAGATACTTTAAAAGCAACAGTTCCTATATGGAAAAAAGAATTTTGGCAAGATAGACAAGATTGGGCTCAAGGTTCTCAAGAGATAAAAGAAATAGAAGAGATATAAATCCTATTTTTTATAGTTTTGTCAAAATAATTTTTGCTTTGATAAATGCTTTAATAAATAAGTAATAGTTTGGGAAATATTATTTGTACATAATCAATCGAAAGGATTCAATCTGGTACGGGAATTAGCTATAGATTTAGGTACGGCCAATACCTTGATTTATTCATCAGATAAGGGAATAGTCTTCAACGAGCCTTCGGTTGTGGCTGTAGATTTTAAAACACAAAATGTTTTAAAAGTCGGCTATGAGGCCTGGGAGATGATTGGACGCGCACCTAAATCAGTATCTGTAGTACGTCCTTTGCAAAGAGGGGTAATAACAGATTTTGATATAGCTCAAAAAATGATTCGCTTGCTTTTGAAAAGGTTGAGGTTACCTCGCTTTACTCGTTGTAGAGTTTTGGTATGTGTCCCAGGCTCATTGACAGATGTGGAAACCAGAGCCGTTGAAGAGGCTGTAAAAAGCTCAGCTATTGGCTCAGTAGATCTAATTGAGCAGTCTGTTGCTGCTGCTTTGGGTTCTGGAATGCCAATTGATGAACCAGTTGGAAGCATGATAATTGATGTAGGTGGAGGCACTACTGAAACCGCTGTGCTATCTCTTGGTGGAGTAGTGTCTTCTAAGTCCATCAAAGTAGGTGGCTATGATATTGATCATAATATCCAAAGCTATCTTAGGCGTGAACATGCCATAGCTGTGGGAGATCGTACTGCTGAAGAAATAAAAATAGCTATTGGATCTGCTTTTCCAATGGATGATACTCTAAAAGCTCAAGTAAAAGGTCGCCACCTTCTTACAGGTATTCCTGAAACTGTAACTTTGACTCCAGAAGAGATTCGTTGGGCAATTGATGAACAAATACGTGCGATTTTAGAGTCAGCAATTTATTGTTTGGAAGGGGTTCCTGGAGAATTAGCAAACGATTTGATTGAAACAGGAATTAGTTTAGTTGGCGGAGGAAGTCTTTTATTGGGTCTAGATCGTCGGTTACAAGAAGATACAGGTCTAAAGGTAAACTTAGTATCTTCTCCTTTAGAATGTGTAGTTTTAGGAGCAGGCAGAGCTCTTGAGAATTTTGATAAATTTAAACATTTCTTTTTGACAAATTCAAAAAGACTAAGACCAGCTAGAAGTTCTTAGTCAACATTAAGTAAGTCTTCAGCAATTTGGCGCACTTGCCAATCCCTATCTGATAGGGACTTTTCTAAAGCCAGTTGAACATCTGGTCCTTCATAAGCAGCTAAAGCAATAACAGCCCGTCGCCTAATTTGAGGTTTGTCATCCAAGCGAGCCAAAATGGTATTTAGAGCACTTGGATGTCCAATTGCGCCTAGCGCTGCAGTTGCAGCTTCTCTACAAAGAGGATCTTTATGGGTATCTGCAACAGTTATCAACAATGGAACCGAAGTAGTTAGATTTTTTTCGCCACAAGCCCAAGCAGCCATTTCTACAACTAGTGAATCTTGGTCTAACAAAAGTTGGCTAGGATCTATTTGTGGTGAATAAACACTCAAGTAACAAGCTGTTCTTCTAACCAAGGCGGAGGAGTCTTCAAAAGATTTTTTAAAATGATAAGAATTAGCTTGGTCCATTTTTACCAATGCCGAAAGACAACTTGCTCTTATGACATCTAAGGGATGACTAAAGAAGTTTTTAGCCATAGTAGGATCTTTTGAATAAGAAGATGAGATAATTTTTCTTCTTAGTAAGACTTCTTCTTTTATTTTCAAATGCTACCTTTGTAATAATTTTTTATTAACTGTATTTAGACAAAGTATTAACTACAATTCTATCGCATAGACTTGTAGTTACAAATGGATAATAAATTGCTTTTATTTAGTGCTTTTATTAAGCGAAGAAGACTTTTGGCCATTGCTGTATTTTTAATACTTTTATTTTTGGTAAATATTATTCCTATACCTTATTATTCTATTTCACCAGGGCCACATTTAAACGTAGCAAATCTTATAAAAGTCCCAACCAATAAAAATCATAAAGTTAGTAATAAGATTTTTATGGTAACTGTAAATATTACTCACTTAAATTTAGGACTATTTCTTTTTACCCTATTGAACCGAAAAGCAAAAATTGTTTCAACCAAAGACTTATTAGGTCCTAGTCCTCCTTCAAACTTGCAAAGTCAAGGACTTGAGCAAATGAAATCTTCGAAATTGGATGCAAAAGCAGCTGCTTTTAGGTATTTAGGCTATCATGTACCAGAAAACGGCTCAGGAGTTTCAATAGTAGAAGTAGTTCCTCATTCAGCTGCTAAGCTTAGTAATTTGCAACCAGGACAAACTATAGTTTCCTATCAAGGGAAAAAAGTCGGTTATGCTCAGCAGTTAATATCATATATTCAAAGTTCGCATCCTAATCAAGTTGTAAACCTTGGTATAAAAGGACACAATAATAAACTATATTCTATTAAAGTTAGGCTTGGTCAAAATCCTTCTCATAAAAACTCAGCCTTTTTGGGAGTCGCGGTTGTGACTTTGAATAAACAATTTAGGTTCCCTTTCTCTATACAGATCAAAACTTCTAACATAGGTGGTCCTTCAGCCGGTCTTGCTTTTACTCTAGGTATTATAGATAAACTTGATCCAAAGAAGTTTCCCTCCCATTTTGTCGCAGCCGCTA
>JAJYPT010000007.1 GCA_021795135.1 Actinomycetes bacterium | reverse complement strand
ATTTTCAAATGATTTAAATCCATGACCACATCGCTTTACTCTTTTTACACTAAGGTTTAGTCCTTCAGTTGGACCATTAGATACACCAGTTAAATGATGATTCAAAATCTCTTTATGCCATCTTTTAGAGTTCTTCCAAGTGCTTTTATCTCTGGAACTTTATAGGTTGAACAACCTAGGATTGCTTTATCTAATAATACTGTTGCTTGATCTAAATCTTGGGCTAGATAAATATCTCTAACTGATTCTTTTGCCAACCAAGCCCCATGTACTTCATTGTTAGGGTCTCCAACTCTTAGACCAAGTAGCAAAGCGAGGTAGATGCAACTTGAGATAATATTGTTGTATTTTAATTCAGTATGGTCAATGTTACAAAAGAGAAATTCTGCTTAATTATTAATCGAGATAAATACGTCAACTGGCTTGAATGTCTATTTTTGTACTCGCGCATAGGTAATTTAGTAATACGTGCACACTTTTGTCAGAGTTAACCTAACAGAATTTTCTAGTCACTTTCAAAGTTTTTTGTTGCTCTTATTTTGCGCATTGATTCTCCTTTCAAATCAAGCCTTATAGAATCATGAACTATTCGATCTAAAACTGCATCTGCTACAGTTGAATCTTGAATAGAACCATGCCAAGACTCAAGGGGAAGTTGTGAGGAGATAATGGTTGATCCAAGTCCTATTCGATTATCTAAAATATCTAGAAGTTCTCTAGATGCTGTAATTGAGATTGGAGAGAGTCCCCAATCATCTAATATCAATAATTCAATTTTAGCTAGATGACTGTGGCAGACTATAGGCAGTAGTTGACCCATACTCTGGTTGACAAAGCCTTGTCTTTCCCCTGACTTGTCGATCACTCGTTGGATGACCACCAAGACAGCCTTTCAACTGGATAACTGATCTAATAAGAGCCTGGCAAAAGCCTCATTACTATCATGTAGTACCTAATTAAAAGTAATTGTTGTGGCGTTGCTCCTATATCTGTTAGTTCTGGAAAAGTAGAAAGATTTAGACTAAATCGTGGAGGAAACCGTCATGCAAATTCAGCACTACATATGGTAGTTGTTGGACGAATGAGGACAGACCAACGTACTAAAGACTACGTTGAGAAAAGATTATCCGAAGGCCTGTCAAAAAGGGAAATAATTAGATGTCTAAAGCGATATGTAGCACGAGAAGTTTATCGGATTTTAGTTTCTTCAGGTACTAATTTTGCTACTTGACAATCACAAGAGCGTCAGAGACGGTTTGTATACAAGTAAAAGTATAATCTTAAGTTATAGTGACGCTCCAGCCCTTGGGGAAAATGGTTTTTTGGAAAGTTTAAACCCGAACTGACTCTACAATTAACTAGAAATCTTATTTGAAGTAATATCTCTAAAGTATTAATTACTATAATACTTTAGAGATATTCATAGTACTTGAGGCTAAGTCCATTAGCTTATGCGTTACAATAAAAAGAATTTGTAGACAGTGTGTTGTAAATAAAGGAAGCTTGATATGGAGTCAAAGGAGATCCTGGCGCGGTTCGTCGCAGGAGAAATCGATAAGATAGAGTTTGACAGTTGTCTCATGGTATTGAGTGGAGACTCTGAGCACACAGTTAGTGCTCAGTAAAGATGTCAACCATAACGCCGGCTCGGCGCTTGATTGCCCTTACTTCCCTACTTGCGGGACTTATTGGTGGGGGGGTTGGCGCGGGCGGAATGGAATTATTGCACCCAACATCGGCCGTGGCCCCGCCCGCCGCAGCGGGGTCAAACGTACCGGCATTGCTTGCCAATGTGCTCCCAGGTGTCGTATCTGTTCAGGCTCAGCTTGCAAGCGGGGATCAAGCAGCAGGAACAGGCATGGTGCTTACTTCCGGCGGGGAGGTGCTTACCAATGCGCATGTGGTAGCTGGAGCTTCCTCGATCACGATCACCCGCTATGGCACCACCCGAAAGTTGCCGGCGCGCCTAGTTGGAGCCTCCCGAGCCGACGATCTTGCCCTTATTCAGATCAAGGGTGTGAGGAATTTACCGACTGTTCGTCTCGGCTCCTCGGCTAAAACGCCGGTGGGGGCCTCTGTTGTGGCGGTTGGCAACGCGCTTGGACTGTCGGCGGGAACCCCGACAGCCACTGAGGGGATCATTTCGGCTGAAGGACGCTCGGTTACCACTAACGAAGCCGGGCGCAGTGTGACTCTCAATAATCTATTTCAGACCGACGCAGCTATCAACCCGGGCAACTCTGGAGGTCCGTTGTTCAACAGCGCCGGGGCAGTAATTGGGGTTAACACTGCAGGCGCTAGTGCAGCGCAGGGGATTAGTTTCGCTATCCCAATCGATCACGTTAAGGCCCTTCTTGACCAGCTTCGCCAAGGTGGCATTCATAGCGCGCCAACCGCCTATCTAGGGATTACTGGGCTACGTCTCACGCCTGCGTTAAAAGATGCTTACGGGCTCACTCCAAATGCCGGGGTGGTGGTAGCCAAGGTAACCTCCGGCTCCCCTGCTGAGGTCGCCGGCCTCGTCCCTGGAGACGTGATTATTGCCGTTGATAACACGCCGGTCAATGACGCCGTTGAATTACACCAACTGGTCCAAGCAGCTAATGTGGGGGAGCAGATCCATCTTAAAGTGGTACGTGGCGTGACCACGATGAGTGTGCTCGTGACCCTCGGGAGATCTTCCCTCGCGACCGGTTGAGTCTCCGCCTACTTCGTATGGCTTGGACACTTTTGTCGAGGTGCTGACCACTGGATGGTTACAAAATGGGCGGTTTTAACTAAACAGCGTAACGAGTTCGCTAAGTTTCTCCACTGACATTCTGTACCAAGAGTCTTTCTGTCCCCTGTCAAGCTAATTGGCGTATCAAGTTATCAATTAACTTTGATTATTGGGAGGTTACAATGTTTCGTAGATGTAATAATCATTCGAAGGAAAAAGTTCGTAAGAATTAATTGAACTATTAGAATATGATCCTGCTCCTCCAAGATCATTACAAGAAATTGCATGCCTCTGAAAACCTCAATGCAGGATTGAAGCCATAAATCTCTTACTTCTGAATTTTCATTTGTTGTTGTAAATATCCCTTTTACTAGCTATTATATCTAGTCGGGCTGAGAGGATTTGAACCTCCGACCTCTTGACCCCCAGTCAAGCACGCTAACCAAGCTGCGCCACAGCCCGTTTTTCCAAACAACAGGAAAAGGATTATTATTAAGTTACTATGATTCTAGTGAATGTGTTGGCTTAGCCAAACGATTCCTTGTATTAAACGAAATCCTAAATATATTATAGTAGCTACTACGAGTAACTTGAAGTGCCAAGGAACAGGGCGAGGTTCTCCTATAATTTCAGAACAAGTTGGACACTCTCCGTTTTTGCCTAACGCTTCTGGTTCTTCAAATTTACGACAGTGATCACACCAGGGCAAAGCTGCCAGTTTCCCTTCTTGGGTTTTGGTATTGGATATTGCGTAAAATAATTTTATAACGGCTGTGTCTTATATTTATAATTTAGCAGAGGAAGAGATCTTATTTTGTAATGAAAAAGCTAGTGATTACTAAAATTATATAAACGCCTAATAATTGGACTCCTTCAAACCAGTCTGTTTGCCCGTCTAGAGTTATTAGGGCAACTATAATAACCGCCAAAACTAATGCAGCTAATTCAAAAATTGAAAAAACCAAGTTCAAGGGATGTCCTAGTAAGGCTCCAGAAAAAACTAACAAGGGAGTTACTACTAAAGCGACTTGGGTTGACGAACCAATTGCAATATTTAAAGATAAATCAGCATTATTTCGTCTAGCCAACATTATGGCACTGTAATGTTCTGCAGCATTTCCAGCTATTGGCAATATAATAAGCCCAATCCAAAATCCTGATAAGCCAGTTCTAGAAATAGCATTGCCAATAGTAGAAGCTAAAATATAAGACTCCCACCCTAATAAAATTCCTGTTAAAGATAATAAGATAACGGATTTTTTTATGCTCCAGTTTGGAGTTGAAGACGTTTCTAGCTCTCCAAAAGCATCTTTATGTGTTACAAGAGAAAAAAAGAGTCCAGATGCATATATAACTATTAGAACTATCCCAACTCCAATTGAGATATCTCCGATACTAGAAGGGGTAGGTCCTGAAGTGTAAGAAAAAACTGAAGGAAGAATTAGACCGCTTACAGCAAGGGTCATGGAGGCTACATGAGTAGAAGCAGCACGAGCAGAAAAAGATAAATCTTTATGGTTGACTCCTCCAAAAAAGAAAGAAGCACCCAAGACTAGTAATAAATTGCTCAGTATGGAACCCATTAAAGATGCTCTAACTATTGAGATTTCGCCTTTGGTTATTAGCAAAAATCCTATAATCAACTCAGCTGCGTTTCCTAAGGTTGCATTTAGCATTCCCCCAGTCCGAGGACCTAAATAAAGGCTTATTTCTTCTGTGCTCTTACCCAAAAGACCGGCAAGGGGAATGATGGCAATGGTTGAAAGTATAAAAGCAACTGCATCTATATGATAAACAAAAGCGATGCTAGACCCTATAAACGTCAAAAATATAATCAGGTTCCGAAGCTTCATCTAACTATTATTGTCTGTATTGAAGAATCGAGATGGCGATAATTCTTTTTTGTTGTAGCATTGGTTGAAATATAATTTTGTTTTTATACAAAAATATTAAATAAAAAATGCGAGATTCGAATCTCGCATTTTTTATTTAATTCTAAGAGCTAAATATCTAAATATGTTTATTTACTCATCAATTATGATTGTCCAGGATGACTGTCGTCATTGTCTTTGTTGGTTGTCTGACCTACTCCGTTTACGTCACCCTTCTTGTCTGGATCTCTATATGTTTTTACGGATTTGTGAGAGTTAGGGGTGGTTTTGGTAGCTGGGCAAATAGTAGTTGTGGTGCCTTCAGTTCCGCTACTGGCTGTGTTGTTACTATTATTGTTGGCTGTATTATTAGTCGTATTATTACTGTTGTTGGCCGTATTGTTAGTTGTACTGGCTGTGTTGTTGGTTGTGTTGGCCGTATTGTTACTGTTGGTAGCCATATTGTTGCTGTTATTGTTAGCTGTGTTGTTGCTGTTGTTGGCCGTATTATTAGTCGTATTATTAGTCGTATTATTAGTCGTATTGTTACTGGTCATATTGTTGCTGTTGGTCGTATTGTTGCTGTTGGTCGTATTGTTGCTGTTAGTGACCGTGTTGTTACTGTTGGTGTTCTTGGTCTTATTGATTGTCTTAGTAACAACAGTCGTGTTGTTGGTATTGTAATTGTTTGTAGCCGTATTACTATTGTTGGTGATGGTTGTATTACTGGTGTTGTTGATAGTAGTGCTAACATCATTGGTCGCAATATAAGTACCAGGACCTGACCCAGTAAGGGAAAAGACATTCGAGATTGCAGGACCAGGTGTTGTTGCGCTTATCAAAGTGCTAACAGTAGCTATACTGGGTGCAGGAATATTACCCAAAGTAAATGTATTCAAAGCATTTATTTTAGGTATGAATGTTCCATTTACACCTGGTATAAACGATCCATTGAAACCAGGTGTAAATGATGCACTGAAGGTAGATGCACTTGGAACCGAAGAAGACCCAGTACTAACACCAGTAGCACTTATAGTATTTGTAGCACTGGGAACAGATGTATTCTCGCTAGCAACATTAGGAGTGCTTTGAGTAGGACAACTTCCAGAAACAACAGGTGTATAAGATGTTGTGGTATTTGCAGCAGGTGCTGTTGTACTAGTAGGAGAAGCTACTAGTACAAAATATCCTCCTAGTCCTGCTCCAGCGACAAGAATTGCAAAACTCTGACTTATTCGAGAATTCAAAAACTTATTCATTTAACTGATCCTTTTCCAGTTGTCCAGCTTTAACTTTTTTCTATCTTGAACTTTTTAAGAAGTTCTCAAGTTTGATATAAATCATGCCGATTGCTTATATAGGGAAACTTACAGCTAATTTGCTTACAGGACAAATAACGGGATACTACTTAGAAGTTAAAAGTCATAAAAAGTACTAGATAAGTTTATTTTTTTAAGATAAAGCAATAAAAAACGATTATTTCAATTTTGTATCTAGATAAATGTAACTAGATACAAAATTTTTCTCCTGAATAGGATTATTTCTTTGAATGGGTTGGTAAAAATTCTTTCTATCTAGTCATTTCTATCTAGATAGAAATGACTTTTATAAAATGATCCTTATTTTGGAAAAAAATTAATGATTTTTATTATGATTACATTAGATTTGGCTTTTATTTTTTGCATGAAATTTTAATTTAATATGAATTTGAAGAGATCTCAAATGATATTTAGGATTCAAAAGTTTATAAGATGGGGCTTATGTTATCAGAAGAGGAAATAAAAGATTCAGAAACTATATTTACTGTTCCTAATCTTATTTCTGTTATTAGATTAATTTTTATACCGGTCTTTTTATGGCTTTTGATTTTTGAAAATAAAATTTATTTAGCTGCTTGGTTGTTAGCTTTTTTAGGGGTGACTGATTTTTTAGATGGTTGGTTAGCAAGGCGTTTAGGACAAGTTTCCAAACTGGGAAAAATTTTAGACCCTGCAGCTGACAGGTTATTGTTGTTGTCAGTTGTAGTTGGTGGAATAGTTTCTGGAGTAATTCCTACGTGGCTTATTGTTATAGTTGGCATAAGAGAAGTGTTGATTTTATTGGGGGCTCTATGGCTGTTGATAAAAAAAGCTCCTCACATAGATGTCACAAAAGCAGGAAAATTAGGAACTTTATTACTTATGCTTTCTTTCCCTTTGTTTTTGGTGGCTAATTCTCATGCTTTTTGGAGCCAAGAAGCTTATTTTGCCGCTCGCTTAATAAGCATTCCAGGAATTATCATAAGTTGGTATGCTGCTTTTGGTTATATTAAAATATTAAACTCTTTGACAAAAAGAAAACTTTTATAAAATCATCTTCTGATGGATTCATTACTGTTAGGTTAAGATTTATTAGCAACTATGGTGATTATTGTTTAAATATAACTATTTACTAAAAGTTTATCTAACAAAGCAGAAAAAAGTAAGTGTAAGTTGAAGTTAGGAAAATGTCCTCTTCGATGTTTTTGAGACGTATGGAAGTAAGAAACTTTTTGGGTATACTTTAGGTAGACTGTTTTGAACAACTAATAGGTTTCTCCGGAAGTCTCCGGGAGCCTATAGTGGAATTATCTTATAAAGATGAAAGTAAATAGAATTTATTTTGAAAATTTAAAAAATGAAATTACTAATAACGTATAACTATTCAGTTTGGATAATGTAGCTATATAAGATGATTTAAATATTTTTTAGAAGTACTTTATTTTTGTATAACTTTGTCCTAGATTGTTGCCTAAGGCGTGGAGATTGATGGGGATTATGATTTCAAATAGTAACTTTATTACTGTTAGGAGATTCAGATAATGAATGTTCCTGATGACCTTCGTTATACTTCTGACCACGAATGGGCAAAACTAGAAGGAAAAAAAGTGACAGTAGGTGTCACAGATTTTGCTCAAGACTCTTTAGGTGATGTAGTTTTTGTTCAATTGCCTGAATTGAATTCTCCTGTCAAAGCAGGACAAGCTTGTGGCGAAGTGGAATCAACTAAGTCTGTTTCTGATATATATGCTCCTGTTGATGGAATTGTTGTAGAGGTAAATACTCAGCTAAATGACAATCCAGAAAGATTGAATGATGATCCTTATGGTAAGGGTTGGATTTGTGTCATCGAACTAGACGATATATCTGAATATGAAAACCTTTTATCTCCAGATGCTTATAGGGAAAGTATTTCTGAGTAAAAAGGAAAACAAAACTATCTATAAAAGAAGGTAGCGTTATCGAAGTGTTATGCAATATATGTAAGCATCCTAATCCTGTTGACGCTAATTTTTGTTCTGAATGCGGAGCTCTTTTGGTAACTTCTATTGATGATACTACAGTATCTTTTCATCCAGTAGAAGTGGAAGAAGCAGAACAAGATGTAAGCCTTACTTTAGGGGACCTGGCTGCAGGCACAGGTGTACTTATCGTAAAAAGAGGACCCAATGCTGGATCAAAATTTTTACTAAAAGATGATGTGACTCGGGCGGGTCGTCATCCTGATAGCGACATTTTTTTAGATGACGTAACAGTTTCGAGGCGTCATGCTGAATTTATACGTCAAGGTCAAGATAAAGGCTATACAATTCGCGATGTGGGATCTTTAAATGGAACCTATTTGAATCGAGAAAGAATAGAAGAAGCCACTTTGACTAGTGGAGATGAAATTCAAATAGGAAAGTTCAAACTAACCTATTTGGCAGGTACGGCTCAAAAATGAAACAAGAGGATTTGGTCCCAAGATCATATCTTTCTATAGGTGAAGTTCTTTCTTTGCTGAAAGAAGAATTTGAAGATGTAACAATATCAAAAATAAGATTTCTTGAAAGTCAAGGATTATTGGATCCAGAAAGAACTCCTTCGGGGTATCGTAAATTCTATTCCAAAGATATTGAACGTCTTCGCTGGATATTGCTTCAGCAAAAAGAACATTTTCTTCCTCTAAAAGTCATAAAAGACCGTCTAAGCGAAATTCAAGAAAACGGTGACAATTTGAAGCCTGTTATAAAAAAAGAAATGGTTGAACAAAAAAAACAGTCTTTAGACGAGGATCTTTCTATCCAAGACGATCAACAAGACACTTCTTTAGATGACAATTCATTGCCTGGTTTGGCTAGCACTACGTATTCTATTGCTAATGATTCTAAACCAGAGATTGCGACTGAAGATATTGTGGAAGTTTCAGAAATCAACAATAAACCAAAGCTTGCAAAGTTAGAAAAAACTTCTTCTCCTGCAGTTAAAAAACAACTAAGGGTTCAAAAAGAAGATGAATTGACTTTAGAGGCTTTTTGCAGGGAATGTGACCTGGATAAAAAAACTGTTGAAGAGTTAGAGTTTTTTGGTCTTATAACTAAGAAATTTATTGCTGGAGATAACTTCTATGGTCCTGAAGCAGTCGAAGTAGGTAAATTAGCTGCTGAGTTTTCTAGATATGGGGTAGAAGTTAGACATTTGAAGATGTATAAGAACTTTGCCGATAGAGAAGCTGGTCTTTTTGAACAAATTATAATGCCTTACCTCAAGCGGAAAAATCCAGAACCTCATGAAAAAATAGTTGAAATAATTCAAGATCTAATGGGCTTAGGGGATCAAATTATGAAAGTACTTTTAGAAAATTCCCTAAGTAAGCGAGTAGAATTTTAGTCTCTGATTATTTTTTTAAGAATCCCTACTTTAGCCAAACTAGGCTCAAAGTTGAAGTAATCTAGATTATATGGTGGAGGTAGAGTTAACTGCTGTTAGAGTAGATCTTCAAAGTAATACGCCAGTCGTTCTCTTACAAGAGATTGATGGCTCTAAACGGACTCTCCCAATCTTTATAGGTACAGCTGAAGCAACCGCTATAGCTTTTGCTATTCAAGGTGTGGTGACAGAGCGGCCTATGACTCATGATCTTATTCGAGACCTTATGGATAGTTTGGGAGCAAGGTTAGAAAAAGTAACAGTTACAGAGCTTAAGCGAATAAATGAAAACGAAGGTACTTATTACGCTGAATTAGAAGTTTGGCTTGATCAGACTCCCCATGTGATTTCTAGCAGACCTTCTGATGCCATTGCATTGGCAGCTAGAACTCAGTCTCCTATATTTGTAGCGGATGAACTTTTGGATGAAAAAGGCGTTTTTTTACAAGATGAGGAAGAAGAAGAAAATCCAGACGAACTAGTTGGAAAGTTTCGTCAATTTATAGAAGAAATTAGTCCCGAAGACTTTACCTGAACCTGTAGGCTTTATTTGATCTTTTTGGTTTAGTGCTATAACCTAAATAACAAGGTTGTAGTTTGGTCTGTGGAAGGCTGTTATGACACAAAAAGGCTTTAGAGGTCCTCAAGTTTGTTCTATTGTGGGAATTAGTTATCGTCAATTAGATTATTGGGCTCGAACAGGTTTAATTGGTCCTTCTCTAGAAGTTGCCAAAGGCAGCGGATCTCAAAGGGTATATTCTTATACTGATTTAGTAGAATTAAAAGTTATCAAAGCTTTATTAGATTCAGGTGTTTCTTTGCAATCAGCTCGTAAGGCTGTTGAATGCCTAAGGGGAGATCTCAAACAAGATTTAGCTTCTGCAAGTCTTGTTTTTACTGGAAGTAAGTCCATTTTAGCTTTTTCTGGAGAAGAAGTGGTTGACTTATTACAAGGTGGACAAGGCGTATTAGCCGAGGTATTCAATATTGTTCCTTTGAAGGGATTTATAAAAGAGCTTCAAAGTTCTATAGAAAAACTAGACTTTGATTCAACTAGATCAGTTCATGAACCTAGATCACTAATTCCTAAAACCTAGACTTATCATATAATAATTTTAAATTAGGTTTTTATTTTCCTCTTTTTATAACAACAATCTATATATTAGTAATTTAACTTCACTATTTGATAAGTATGGATGTGAAGTCTTTTTAACTAGATGCATATAATCTTGTTTTATATCTGAAATATAGACCTTCTAGCTTTGTATATAAAGATTTCTTATGCAAAGAAAGATAGTAGGTCTATGACTCTAACCAATTTAAAAGAATCAGAAGTAATTTTTAAAAATAATAGGTTTAATGCCTTAACAGTTCCCACTTTAGGATTCTTTGCAGGTTTTGCAGGGGTAGCACTTTTTGGCCCTATGGTTCCTAAATTTATTCACCTATTACACCTAAATCCCTTACAAGCTGGACTATTGGTATCTATAACAAGTCTTAGTGGATCTCTTTTGAGAATACCTTTTGGTGCTATTGCAGGATCTAAAGGTTCTCGTAGGCCTTTTATAACATTGCTAGTTTTATCTATATTGGGAGTAGGCGCATTACTGTTTATCTTGCAGTCTAGTTATCCAACCCACATGAAGGGAACTTATCCTTTGTTATTGCTTAGTGGGGCATTAGCTGGAGCGGGAATCGCAACTTTTTCAGTAGGGGCTACCCAAGTAGCTAAAAGTACCTCTAAGGCAGATCATGGAAAAAGACTAGGTATTTTTGCAGGAATAGGAAATTTAGCTCCTGGTGTTTTTTCCCTGCTACTGCCTATAGCTGTTATAAATTTTGGCTTGATAACTGCCTATTGGATGTGGTTAGCCTTGTTAGTGGTGGCTTTGGTTGTCTATATGGTTTTTTCCCCAAAATCAGAGACAGGATCATCTCCAAATTCAAGTAGTTTTTTAGAGATAAAAAAAGCAGCTAAACATAAAGAAGTATGGGCTTTGACAGTATTATATTTTTCATCTTTTGGCGGCTTTTTAGCTCTTTCTGCTTGGCTGCCTTTATTTTGGCATACTCAGTTTCACTTGTCGTTGCTGGAGGCTGGTTCTATTACCCTTGTATTTGGAGTAGTGGCATCTTTTTCTAGAATATTGGGAGGAGTACTAGCAGATAAGATTGCCTCTATTGTGCTCTTTAGCTATCTTTTGCTAGGAACTTTGGTCATAAGTTCTTTCATGGCTTTTACTCAAAATGATTTGACAGTTGCTATTGTACTCGTTCTTGGTTTAGGAAGTACTTTTGGAGCCCTAAGCGGGGTAATTTTTAGAAGAGTTCCTTCTGTTGTTCCTAATATAGTAGGAGGCGTAGCTGGAATAGTTGGAGGGATTGGTGCATTGGGAGGATTTATAATACCTCCTCTTATGGGCTTTAGTATTAAAACTTTTGGAGCTTCTTCAAATTATTATATTGGATTTTCAGTAATAGTATTTTTGACAGTATTTGATTTTGTAGCTTTGATGCTTCTATCTAAAAAAGGCCTTGAAACCCGGTCAATGTTTTCTTCCACATCATCTTTGGAATTACCAGAGCCGTAATTCCAAAGATGATGTGGAAGTTTTTAGTAATGATTTTTCAAAGTCTATAATTAGTTTCTTTTACCCTGAGGGATTTTTTACTTATATGTCATCTAATAAGATTTCCAATTGTATAAATCAACGCCCAAATTTAGTTCAAAAATCTGTAGCTACCCATTGTCCTTATTGTGCTTTGCAATGTGCTATGTGGATCAACTCTGACAATGAGGGCAATATAAGTATTCAACCTAGATCAAATCCGCCTCAACAATTTGGTCTTTGTCAAAAAGGGTGGACAGCTGGAGAGCTAATCAATGATCCTTCGAGAATAAAAAAGCCTCTAATGCGAGAGTCTGTCAAAGACGATTTTCAAGAAACATCTTGGGAATATGTGATTGATTGGATTAGTAAAAAGATAAAAGACCTTCAAATAAAACATGGAAATAATTCAGTTGCTGTATTTGGAGGAGGAGGTCTTAGTAATGAAAAAGCCTATTCTTTAGGAAAGTTTACTAGAGCTTGTCTAGGCAGTGCAATGATTGATTACAACGGTCGTTTTTGTATGTCATCAGCTGCAACTGCTCTCAATCGCTCTTTGGGTCTTGATAGGGGCATGTCTTTTCCCTTAGATGATATAGCTCATGCTAAAACAGTTATATTTTTTGGTTCTAATCCAGCTGAGACCATGCCTCCTATGGTTTCTTATTTAAATAAGCAAAAACAATCAGGAGGAAGTCTAGTTGTAGTTGATCCACGAATAACTCCTACGGCTAAATTAGCTCATTTGCATATACAACCTCGCCCAGGAACAGATATGGCAGTGATTTTGGCTATTACAAAATTAGTTTTAGAAGACGTGGATGTTTTTAATTATGCAAAAGAAAACGATAAGTTAGAAGGATTTGATGATTTAGTCAATTCACTAGATTGTTTTGACCTAATTTTGGCTGAAGAGATTTCAGGAGTTCCTGTATCTCAAATAAAACAAGTGGCCAAAATGTTATTAGAACAAAAGCCAGCAATAGTTATCTCAGGTAGAGGCATTGAACAATCCTCCAAAGGTAGTGATAGTGTTAATGCTTTGATAAATCTTTGTTTAGTACTGGACTTAATTGGCAGTCGCTATAGTGGATTTGGCACTTTGACTGGACAAGGCAATGGTCAAGGAGGAAGAGAACATGGTCAAAAAAGTGACCAATTACCTGGCTATTGCTCCATAAAAGATCCAAAAGCTCGTTCCAAGATAGCTTCAATTTGGAAGATAGAACAAAGTGAACTTCCCTATGAAGGTCTTCCGGCAATTCAGCTTTTTGATGCTTTAGGAAAAGACAAAGGTCCTAAAGCTTTATTAGTATTTGGTTCAAATCCTGTTGTATCTGCTCCTTTTTCTAATAAGATCCAACAGAATTTGGATTCTTTGGATTTATTAGTAGTGGCAGACTTTTTCTTGTCTGAAACAGCCAAACAAGCTCATGTGGTACTGCCTGTAGCTCAATGGGCAGAAGAAAGTGGCACTATGACCAATTTAGAAGGCAGAGTATTGTTGAGGCAAAAAGCTTTTGATCCCCCCACAGATGTAAAAGATGAGTTATGGGTTATATCTAGGCTTGCCAAAGCGCTAAATCCAAATCTAGTTTTTCCCGAAGAAGCTAGCGAAGTATTTGAAGAGTTGAAGTTAGCAACCCAAGATACCAAAGCAGATTATTCTGGAATAAGTTACAAAGATTTAGAACAAGGAAAAGAAAGGATGTGGCCTAGTTCTTCTAGGAACAAAATTCTAAGTACTCCTAGACCTTTCGAAGACAAGTTTAGCCATGAACAAAAAGCAAAACTAATCCCAGTATTTTATGTCTCATCTAAAGAAATTATTGATAAAGATTATCCTTTGTACCTTACAACTGGAAGAATACTAAATCATTATCAAAGTGGTACCCAAACTTCGAAAATAGCTAAACTTGTAGCTGCTTCTCCCCAGTGTTTTGTTGAAATACATTCTGATCTTGGAAGAGAGATGGGAATACAAAATGGTGATTTGATCAGAATACAAACCAGGCGAGATATTGCAATTGCTAATGCAAAATTAACTAACAATATTCGCTACGATACTATTTTTATGCCTTTTCACTGGTCTGGTATAAAAAGAGCAAATCTTTTGACTAGCCAAGTTTTAGATCCGCTTTCTTTTATGCCCGAATTTAAATTAAGCGCTGCTCGAATTGAAAAAGTCTAAGCAAACTAATATGAAAATTGCTGTTATAGGTATCAATCAAGCAACAATTGCTTTTATTGGGAGCTTTTTTTCTAAATGGATTCCTTTTGATATTCAAATAGTTGTAATTCCTATTGGGTTATTTAGTATTTCAAATTATGAAAATATTGATAATTTCAAAAGACAACTTCACCAATTTCAAATACAGCCAAACCTTTCTATAAAAGTTGAATTAGCAAGCAATAGTTTTTCTTTGGAAACACTATTGAGTTTTGATGAAATAGTGTTTTGTGCTATTGCTTGGTCTGATTCTGTCCAATTGCCAAGATTTTTTTCCCAATGCGAACAAGTTTTAGATTTGGACTTTGTAGATATTGATAACTTATCTAATTTAGCTAAGCAGGATTCAAAAATACTCATTCAATCAGGTACTGAGAAGTCAATAGAACTTGGACTAGCTTTGGCTGCCAAAGGGCATAAGGTTTTTTTACATAATGAGTCCACGAATCAACTTTTACCAAATATAGATAATAATTTTTTAGATCTTTTATGCCAGGAGCTCGAAGATAAAGGTATTCAATTTAACAAATTTGACACAAATGAGATAACTAATTTTGATTTGGGCATTTGGAATTTGACCCAAGGATCTTGTAGTTTTTTGTTGGATTATTTTAATCTAGATTATGACAAAGCTATCAAGGTGACTCCTAATTTAGAAGCATTAAATAATAACCATATATGGGCATTAGGAATCGCTGGAGAGACCGGTGGAGTTGTTTTGGGAAATGGAAGTTCTTTACAATATCAAGCTAGTCAGGTAGTAAATGCTATTTTAGGCCATTCAACCAAAAATCCCATTGGTCTACGTATATCTTGTGATTCTTTGGAAGTTTTAGGATTTGGTTATTTCCAAAAAGACTTAGATACTTTTTATTATCTAGATTCTCGTCATTGTAGTTACAAAGCAGTTCAAGTTAAAGATGATCACTTGATAGCTGGAATATTTTTAGGAACAGAGATTGATAGACAAGTTTTAGAGCTAGTTCAACTATGGCAAACTAATTCTTTTTTTAGAAAAAATCCAATGTTGGCTATATCTGCTTCTCGTTCTCCACTTCCAGCTACATCACCACTAAATATGCCTGCTTCTATGTTGGTTTGCCAATGCAATTTGGTGACAAAGTCTGATCTTGTATCAGCTGCTCAAGAAGTTGATACTTTTGAACAACTCCAACAACTAACCAAGGCCTCTATGGGATGTGGTGGATGTTTATCTTTGGCAAGTTCTATATATGAATGGGTTGCAAATACCCAAACACTAAATTAGCTTTTGGTCCAAGTGAGTAGGAATTTTAAAAAAATTGGTGACTCCTTTAGAAAAGAAAATATGAAAAAACAACTACTACTTATAGGTTATGGAATGGTTGGCCATAAGTTTTTAGAAGAATTTAAAGACTTAGATGGCTTTGAGAAGTGGAATGTAACTGTAATAAGCGAAGAAGCTGTAGGCGCCTACGATAGAGTCAATTTATCTAAGTTGTTTTATGAACAAAATTATAATTTGTTTTTTTCCTCCGAGGCGACTTTTGCTAAAGCTGGAGTTAGATTTTTTTACAACTCTAAAGCAATTGAACTAGATACACAGAATCATTTTGTCGTCTTAGATGATGGAAAGATAATTGAGTTTGAATGTTGTGTTTTAGCAACTGGTTCTTATCCTTTTGTTCCTCCTGTTGTAGGAATTGATCCTCAAAGATGTTTTACATATCGCAATATTGTAGATGCAACTCAAATTATTGAAAAAGCTAAAACTTCTTCTAAGGCTTTGGTAATTGGTGGGGGACTTTTGGGCATAGAGGCTGGGGCTGCACTACAAAATTTAGATCTGGAAGTGGAGCTAGTAGAACAATCTAAAAGAGTAATGCCAACTCAGTTAGATGCCCAAGGCTCTACCTTGTTAGAGAAAAAACTTCTTCAACAAGGTATAAAGCTAACGCTAGCTCATCTTGTTTCAAAGATAGAAACTAATTATGATTCTTCTTTAAGTGTTGAGCTAAAACCCTTATTTGATGCCGAAAATCCCATAATTACAAGAACTGACATGGTGATTTTTTCCGTAGGGGTTAGACCAAATGATCATTTAGCTCGCAAAGCTGGACTAGTAATTTCTCCTAGAGGTGGAATCGAAGTTGATTTAACTTCTCAAACGAGTTGTGAATCAATCTATGCAATTGGAGAATGTGCAAGTATTGATAATAAATCATATGGATTAGTAGGCCCAGGATATCAAATGGCTAAAGTTGCAGCTTCTAATATTGTAGGAGTTGCTAATAAGATTTGCTATTTAGATACTTCAACTAAACTAAAGTTGTCGGGATTAGAAGTTGGTAGCTTTGGAAATCCATTTGCAGATAGTAATGTAGATAAAATTATCTATTATGATCCCAAGAACTTTATTTATAGAACCTTAGTTATCTCTAAAGAGCAAAATAAGTTACTTGGCGGAATATTGATTGGAGATAGTTCAAGTTTTTCTGTATTTAGATCTTTGATATTAGATCCACAAGACCAAGAGGTTAATTTTTCTGATTTGGTTTTACCTCAAAATGATGATGCTTTAGTTGCTGGTTCAATTTGTAATTGCGACAAAATAACTTTTGTTCAAATAGCTGATTTGGTAAATCACAGCCCATATTTAAATTCTGAGGAGATATTAGAAAAATTAGGAACTAGTTTTTATTGTAAATTTTGCCTAAGTGAGGTAAAAGATCTAGTGTCTAAAGCTTATAAATGTATCATGAGACAAAAACAATTTGTTTGTTTTCATTTTGATTATTCTACAGATCAACTCAATGAAATTGCTTCTACTAACTATTTTGCAGATTTTGATACCTTTATCCAAAATTACGGAAGAGGAAGAGGCTGTAATATTTGTAAAAAAGTTGTTGAAGATGCTATGGGAAAACAAAAACTAGCTAAAGTTGTAGGGATGTAGCATAAGTTCTTATCAAAAGAAGATCTTTGATAATTTTTGATAAATTGATTGTAATTAAAAGTCTTAGATTTTTTAAATGATCTTAAACGCATTTTATTTACTAAAATCTAGAGGTTGAAGTGTTATTGGAAGAAGCGCTAGTTGGAAAAAATATCACAACAATCTAATTTTAAAAATCCAAAAGAAAGACCTTTAGAGGGTTTTAGTATCGCAAGTACTGCAGTGAGACGAAAAGAAGAGCTCAAAGCAATGTTGGAGGCAACTGGAGCTAAAGTGGCAATGGTTCCTATGACTCAGTTGGATCATTTGGGAGATCAAGAGTTAAAAGAACTAACTTTGACAATTATCAAAGTTAAACCCTCAATAGTAATCATCACTACTGCAGATGGATTGAGAAATTGGATCCAAGTAGCAGAATCATGGGGGCTAGATCAACAATTACGTGAAACACTAACAAATTCTATGTTGATCACTAGAGGACCCAAAGCAAAAGGTGCGGCTATATCTATGGGGCTGAACCCTACTTGGAGCCCACAAAATGATTCTATAGCCGAAATCTGGAAGTATTTAATATCTCAACAAATTCTACATACTACAATAGCTATCCAATTACCTGGGAAGTTATCTCAAGATAACTTAGTTCTTCCACCTCAATTAAATTATCAAGTTATAAAAGTAGTAACTTATCGTTGGAGTGCGCTTGAAGATGCTAGTCCAGTTGTAAAACTATTAGAACAAATTACAACAAAAGAAATAGATGCAATAATTTTTACCCACAATATGGGAGTCGTGAATTTTATAGACTATTTGAAACTAAGTGCAATGTTTGATTGTTTTGTTCAATTAGCCAATGAGAACGAATTTATTATTGCTTGCATAGGAGCTGTTACAGCAAGTCCTTTTTTAGAACTGGGACTAGAAGTTATTCAACCTCCCAAGCCAAGTATTGGTAGTTTGGTAAATGTTTTAATTCAAGAGATATCAGCTAGGATTATTACTTTTAATTTGGTCTCTGGAAGAATCGAAATTCGAGGCCATGGAGTACTTTTTAGAGGAGAAACTATATTTTTTGCTCCTGGTCCTATGGCCATATTGAAAGCTTTGGCTAAACGAGATGGCGCAGTAGTTACTAGGAAAGAATTATTAGCGCATTTGCCGAGTAGTCATCAAAATGATTCCCATGCTTTGGAGATGACAATAAGTAGGATACGTTCTTGTCTTGGACCAGAAGCAATTCAGACAGTTTTCAAGCGTGGTTATCGTCTAGCTATAGCTAAATAGGGTTAAAAATACTAGCTTATTGATCTGAATTTCACATGCAAACTGGTGAGGTTGAATAATTATTTCTTCAAAGCGTAGCAAGTACGAAACATAGCGTTAATCTTTATCTTTTAGTCTGAATCTTATGGTAATCAATCTTGGAAAAAGTCATTTTCTAACTATATTTTCACTCCAAAGACCTATCCAAATTAGTGATTTAGTAACCGAAACCTTAGTGTAGGGGCGAATATGAGTTTCGAAATTATTGTGGTGGGCAATGGAATGGTTGGACAGCGTTTTGTAGAACTCATCAGAGCATCAAATAACAGCGAGTTATTCAATATAAATATATTTAGTGAAGAAACTATTCCTGCCTATGACAGAGTTAATCTATCTAGCTATTTCACAGATGGACCTCAAGTTTTGAATCTTGTTCCTGAACAATTTTATCAACAAGATTCTCTATTGAATTTATGGCTTGGAGAATCAGTTACCGAAATTAATCGTTTTGACAAAACTATTACAACTTCTTTATCTAGAAAATTCAATTATGACGCTTTGGTCATTGCAACTGGTTCTAGTGCATTTGTTCCTCCAATCCAAGGAAGAGAGTTCCAGGGTTGTTTTGTCTATAGAACCCTCCAAGATCTCAAAGCCATCGAGCGTTATGCCTCTAGGTCAAAGGTGGGAGCGGTTATAGGTGGGGGGTTGTTGGGGCTAGAAGCAGCAAATGCTCTAAAAACTTTGGGACTTCAAACACATGTAATAGAAATGGCTCCTTATCTTATGCCTCAACAATTAGATATGGGAGCATCTCAAGCTCTGATGCAAAGAATTCAAGATCTAGATATAAAGATTCACGTTGAAAAATCAATAAGTTGTATAAAAGCTGGACACAATGGCGCTGTTAGTCAAATAGTTTTTGCCAATGACGAAAAGATAGATCTAGATTTAGTGGTATTTTCAGCAGGGATTAGGCCTCGAGATGAATTGGGTTACAAAGCTGGTCTAGGAATTGGACCCAAAGGTGGGATCGTAGTAGATGAAAAGTGCCAGACTTTAGACCCCAGTATTTGGGCGATAGGAGAGGTTGCTTGCGTACAAGGAAATGTCTATGGTCTCGTGGGTCCTGGCTATCAAATGGCAGAAGTAGTAGCAGATCAGTTGCAAGGTAAAAGTAGTTTTTTCAAAACTCCAGATACTTCTACCAAATTGAAACTATTGGGGGTAGATGTAGCAAGTTTTGGGGACGCAAAAGGTATTACTCCAACATCATTGGGAGTGGTCTATAGTGATCCAATTACTAAGACTTATAAAAAAATGGTAATAGATGACAAAGCGAAAATTTTATTAGGGGGAATACTAGTAGGAGACATCTCTGCCTATCCTTTGCTAAAAACATTAATAGGAAGAGCTTTAACAGATTCTGTAGAACAGTTGTTGTTTCAAAATATAACACCATCATCTGGCATTTCAATCCCCGATGATGCTCAAATATGTAGTTGCAATGCTGTTAGCAAGGCTGAGATTGTCTCTGTTATAAAAGATAATAATATTGTTGAAGTTGTCGATATTAAATCTTGTACTAAAGCTGGAACAAGTTGTGGAAGCTGTGTTCCTATGCTCAAAACTATTCTAAGTGAGCAATTAGAAGCTAGTGGAATTGTTATGAGTACCAATCTTTGCGAACATTTTGAACTTAGTCGTCCAGAATTAGTAGAGGTTATAAGAAAAAATAACATAACTAGCTTTTCTGAAGTTATTGGCAAATTTGGTCATGGCCATGGATGCGACATTTGCAAACCTGTTGTGGCTTCTATTCTTGCCAGCTTTGCTCATGAACATATTTTGGATAAAAAACACCTTCGTCTACAAGATACTAATGATCGTTTTTTAGCAAATATTCAAAAAAATGGCACTTATTCTGTGATTCCTAGGATTCCAGGTGGAGAAATCACTCCTGAAAAATTAATTAAAATTGGCAAAGTAGCTCAAGAATTCAATCTCTATACCAAAATAACAGGTGCTCAAAGAATTGATCTATTGGGGGCTCGAGTTGAACAGCTTCCCCATATTTGGAAAAAGTTAGTTGAGGCAGGTTTTGAGTCAGGTCATGCTTATGGAAAAGCCGTTCGCACTGTTAAATCTTGCGTGGGTTCAACTTGGTGTCGTTATGGGGTTCAAGATTCAGTCGGAATGGCTATTGATTTGGAATTGCGTTATAGAGGACTTAGATCCCCTCATAAAATAAAAATGGGAGTCTCAGGTTGTGCAAGAGAATGTGCTGAAGCTAGAGGAAAAGATGTAGGTGTAATAGCTACAGAAAAGGGTTGGAACCTATATTTAGGTGGCAATGGTGGTTTTTCTCCTAGACATGCTCAATTATTTGCTCAAGACCTAAATTCACAATCTTTAGTTAAATATATTGATCGATTTTTAATGTTTTATATCCAAAGTGCTGATCGCCTTCAAAGAACTGCTTTTTGGATTGAAACTTTAGATTCAGGAATTGATTATCTCCGAGAGGTAATTGTCCAAGATTCTCTAGGAATATGTAAAGACTTAGATCAAGCAATGCAAAACCATGTAAATAATTACAAAGATGAATGGAGCCAAACGCTAGAAGATAGCGAAAAACTTAAAGACTTTGTTTGTTTTGTGAATCTACCCTCTCAACAAGATCCAGATATTGTTTTTGTTACAGAACGAGATCAAATAAAACCTCTACAAATAACTTCCAAGACTTTCTAAGAAGGATAATTATGACTTTTACTACCTCTAAATCACTTATTAGTTGGACTCCAATATGTCATTATGATGATCTTACCGTTGAAGTCGGAAAGGCTGCTTTTGTCAAAGCTAGACAAGTGGCTTTGTTTAGACTTTCTGATAATAGGATCTATGCTTTGTCTAATTATGATCCTTTTAGTGGCGCAAATGTGATCTCAAGAGGAATGATTGGAACTATATCAGGAGAATTTGTAGTTTATTCGCCTATGTATAAACAACCCTTTAGCTTAGAAACTGGCATATGCATATCTGATCCTAGATATGGATTGACTACTTATCCTATAAGGATAGATTCCCAAGGAATTATTCAAATAGGAGGCCTGTAAGCAATGAGCCCCTCTCAGATCCACTCGGATTTTTCTTCAAAATCACTTTTGCTAAATGGTTATAAAATTGCTATAACAGCTGAGCGCAAAAGATATGAGATAGCTAAATTGCTGCATGGATATGGAGCTGAGGTAAGCCTTGTTCCTGCTATTGAAACCATCTCTTTGACCCAAGATAAAGAACTTCTTCAAAATAGTAGACTTTGTATTGATAAAGAGATTGATTTTGCCATTATTAGCACCGGGGTTGGATTTAAAAACTGGATATATACCCTCCAACAATGGGGTTTGAAAGAGTCTTTAATTGGCAAATTATCAAAAGCTGTAGTAATTCCAAGAGGACCTAAATCCCGTAGTAGTTTGCGAAGTTTTGGAATAAAAGAATCTTGGATGCCCGAATCTGAATCTTTTGAAGAAATTTTGGATTATTTTTCAAGTCTTGATTTAGAAAATAAAAAAATCTTAGTCCAGTTACATGGTAATAATGAGTATGATTTTATCAAAGTCCTCAAAGATAAAGGTGCCCAAGTAATTCCAGTGAGAATTTATCGATGGAGTCTTCCCAAGTATTTAACTGATTTGGAAAATTTAGTCCAAGATATAGTAGATAAAAAGATAGACTCAGTAGTTTTTACCAGTGCCCCTGCTGTTGATAATTTATTAAAGGTGGCTGATATGGGCAAAAAAAGATCCTTGGTATTGGAATCTTTCAAAGACTATGTGGTTCCTTGTTGTGTAGGGACAGTAACTTCATCTACGTTAATTTCAGAGGGAATAGTACCTCTGATGCCTCCAAAGGCTCGTTTAGGGATCTTTATTAAATATATTGCTTTTAACTTGGTCGACTTTAAATCTAATAGATTATCAATAGCAGGTAGTGACATCTTAGAAATTGTCAATAATTAAAAATGACTGGAAAAGTTGCTTTAGTGGGAGCAGGTCCAGGAGATCCTAAATTAATTACAGTTCGAGCAGTGGAGCTATTGCAAACAGCTCAAGTTGTTATAATGGACAGGCTAATTTCAAAAGATCTCTTAGCTTATTGTCGAGTTGATGTGAAAATAATAGATGCAGGTAAAGAACCTTATAAGCATCAAATGACCCAAGATGAGATCAATGCTTATATAATAGAATATGCAAAAAAAGGTCTTTTTGTGCTTCGTCTCAAAGGTGGAGATCCTTATGTTTTTGGGCGAGGTTTTGAAGAAGTTTTAGCATGTCAAGAAGCAGGAATTGAAGTAGAAGTTGTTCCAGGTGTAACAAGTGCTATCTCTGTTCCAGCTTCTATTGGTATACCTATAACCCATCGTGGAGTAACTCAACAATTTAGTGTTGTATCTGGACATGTTCTACCAAGTGATCCCCGTTCCATGGTTGATTGGAAAGCTCTTTCTAAATCAAGGGGGACAATAGTTTTACTTATGGCTGTTACCAACATACAACAAATTGCCCAAGAGCTGATCAAACATGGCCTTTGTGAAAAAACTCCTGTTGTTTCGATAGAATCAGCCATGAGTCCAACTCAGCGAGTTATCTATGGGGACTTAGGTTCTATTGGTGTTATCTCTAAAGAACAAAATATATCTCCCCCCGCTATTTTTGTAATAGGTGAAGTAGTTGGGCTAGCTGATAAGTTATGATCAAAGATCTAGTTGCTGTTGCTCATGGGACAAGGCAATTGCAAGGTCAGTTAGTTGTCAAGTCCCTTATAAACCGTGTTCAAAATATGCGTCCTGATCTTAGGGTGCATCTTAGTTTTATTGAGATACAATCTCCTTCTTTGGGCCAAGTCCTACAACAAGTCCCAAATTGTGTTGTTGTTCCTTTATTGTTGTCTAGGGGATACCATATTTCTCAAGATATCGAAGAGACAGTGCGTAAAATTTCTCCAGATATCGCTATAGCTGATCCTTTGGGTCCTGACCCAATATTGGCCCAAATACTTACCCAACGCTTGATAGATGCAGGAGTTAAAAAACAAGATTCTGTTGTATTAGCAGCGGCTGGGTCATCTAGATTTGTTGCTTGTCAAGACGTAGAAGACTTGGCAGAACTAGTTTCTTTTTATTTTGGGAAAACAGTAAAACCTGCCTATATATCTTCTATGACTCCATATGTAGGAGAAGTTGTTCGAGAGTATAAAACTTCTCCTAGTTCTAAAGTTGCAGTGGCGACATATCTTTTAGCTCCAGGAACATTTTCAAATCAGCTCGATCATTGTGGGGCCAATCTTGTCACCGAACCAATTGGCGATAATGATCAACTTGCTAAATTGATTCTTACCCGCTTTGAACAAGCTCAATAGAATTTGGTTGGATAATTTATCCTAATTCCAAAACAAGGATAGTACTAAAGGTTGTTGTGTTTTTATCCAACATCTCAATGACTATATGTTTTTATCTTATAGATGTATCAAAGGTAAATATTTTTGTAATAAATATTTAAATATTGGTAAATATCCCTCAAGTAGTAATTAATTTAACTTCTATAGGTATATTAGAAGAGTTGTTTATAAAAAATTCAGATAAAGAGGGAGGTGAACCAATGTCTGAAGAAACTCTTGATGAAAACATCGATACCTCCAAGATTGTTTCGGCAGTATTAGACGAAGCTCATGAAGGAGATATAAAAGGAGCTTTCGGAACCATTCGTCAAAACGACTCTCAAATTCGTCGTTCTTGGGCTCGAAAAATTTTAACTCTCCTTGCGATTATGGGTCCTGGTCTTGTTGTAATGGTTGGAGACAATGATGCAGGGGGTGTAGCAACTTATGCTCAAGCAGGTCAAAATTTTGGTCTTAGTTTATTGTGGACACTTCCTATGTTGATTCCAGTACTGATAGTAAATCAAGAAATGGTAGTACGCCTAGGGGCAGTAACTGGAGTTGGCCATGCACGTTTGATAAATGAAAGATTTGGAAAGTTTTGGGGATTTTTTTCAGTAGGTGATCTTTTTTTACTTAATTTTCTAACTATTGTTACAGAATTTATAGGCGTTAGTTTAGCAATGAGCTATTTTGGAATCTCTCCTTATATTTCAGTTCCATTAGCTGCTTTGGGATTAATTTTAATTACAGCCAGTGGAAGCTTTAGCCACTGGGAACGTTTCATGATGTTATTTGTAGCAATTAATTTTTTAGTTATTCCATTAGCTATTTTGTCTCATCCACAACTAGCTCCTGTAATTCATGATTTGGTTATTCCTTCTGTAAAAGGAGGTGTAAATTCAACTTCTGTTTTGTTGATAATTGCAATTGTTGGAACCACTGTTGCTCCTTGGCAGCTATTTTTTCAACAATCTAATATCGTAGATAAACGCATTACTCCACGGTGGATCAATTATGAGCGTGCAGATACTGTAATTGGATCTTTTGTAACTGTTATTGCTGCTGGGGCAATTATGACAACTATAGCTTTTGCATTTCAACATACTTCTCTAGCTGGACAATTTACAAACGCTGGGGGAGTAGCAACTGGTCTTAGAAATCATCTTGGTCATCTAGCAGGTACTTTGTTTGCTATTATTTTGCTAAATGCCTCTATAATTGGTGCAAGTGCTGTCACACTTTCTACCTCATATGCTTTTGGAGATGTTTTTGGACTAAAGCATTCATTGCATAGAAGTTTTAGAGACGCAAAGGGTTTTTATGCAATATTTGCTTTGTTGGTTTTTTTTGCAGCGGCAATAGTTCTTATTCCAGGAGCCCCTTTGGGAGTAATAACAGTAGCTGTTCAAGCATTAGCTGGAGTTTTACTGCCAAGTGCTACTGTTTTTTTGCTCTTGTTGTGTAATGACAAAGAAGTACTAGGACCTTGGGTAAATTCAACTTGGCTCAATATTGTAGCTGGAATTATCGTATCTATTTTACTAATTCTTTCTTTAGTATTGGTAGCTACTACAGTTTTCCCAAATGTAAATGTAACTGAAATGGTTACTTCAATAACAGGTTCTTTTGTAGTTGGAGGAACTTTGATTGGATTGTATTTGATAAAAAAATCCAATCAATCTAAAGAAATTACAACTACAACTACCCCTAAGGCACAAGGTCCAAAAGAAACTTGGAGAATGCCTCCTCTAGCGTTATTGGCACGTCCTGAATGGTCAAAGGGACGAATTTTTGGCATGTATTTAATGCGGGGTTATCTTTTGATAGCAGTTGGATTACTGATAATAAAAGCAATCCAACTTGGAGGTGGTTAGATGCTTTTTCTTTGCATAACTAACTTTGTAAAGCTAGTGAGAAAAAATTGTTTTGATAACAATTTCAACAAGGACTATGATAGTCCGAAAGACAAAATGGGAGCATTGCTCAGACTATTATGACTATTGCTACTAAAAATATACAGCTGTCTTTAATACTCAAAAGTCCTCTATTGGATAGTACTGGAGAGCAATTAGGCAAAGTAAAAGACCTTATAGTACGCCTAGATGAACATCCTCATCCTCCAGTGTCGGGTATTCTTGCAAAAATTGGTTCAAGAGAGTTATTTGTACCCATAGGCCAAGTTGCATCGATCGAGCCAGGCAGAGTTCAACTTAGAGCTGAAACTCTCAACTTACGTCGCTTTGAACGTAGGGAAAGAGAATTGCTTCTAGCTCGTGATCTTTCTACTCATCATTTGATCAACATAGTAGGAGCTAGACTAGTTAGGGCAAATGAAATTGAGATATCTAATGTAGATGGCAGATGGGAAGTTGTAGGCGTAGATCCTAGTCCTAGACCTTTGCTTGCTAAATTGTTGCCTGGTCTAAAGTCTTCAAATTCAACTGAATCATTGGTAGATTGGGCAAGCATAGAGCCTTTCGTATCCCATGTACCTACAGCTAAATTACGGATTCCTTATCGTAAGTTAGCCAAACTTCATCCAGCTCAGATAGCTGACCTAGTAGAAGCTGCTTCTCATGAAGAAGGAGAAGAAATCATAGAAGCAGTTGGGCAAGACCTAGAGCTAGAAGCAGATGTATTTGAAGAATTAGATAGAGATCATCAATTAGAATTTATTAATTCTCGCTCCAATAAAGATGCAGTTTCTCTACTTAGCAAGATGAAGGCCGATGATGTAGCTGACCTTATAGTAGATGTAGATCAAGAACGACGCTTGATTCTTTTGGATATGTTGCCAGACTCCCAAAGAGCCAAAGTTAGGAATTTATTAAATTACCATCCTCAAACCGCTGGTGGATTAATGAGTCCTGACTTTTTGTATATGCCTGAGGCAGCATCTGTTGAGCAAGCTTTAGAAAACATCTCTTCTAATCCTGCTGCTCCAGAAAGTCTAGCTGTGGTTTTTGTCTATGGAGATGAAACAAAGCTAAGTGGGGCAGTAGGGGTTATTCAATTATTGAAAAGTCCTCGACATTACTCATTGAAAGAAGTAGTTCAAAATGCTCCAGCCTTTGTTACTCCTGATGTAGATATTCACATTATTATGCGAACAATGGCTGACTATAATCTTACTGTTTTGCCTGTGGTAAATGATGATCTGCGAGTTATAGGAATTATTACAGTAGATGACTTATTAGAACAACTCCTTCCTGAAGGTTGGAGAAGGGATTTTAGAATGTCAACCGATCAAGAGTAATACCTAAGGATTTGTTTTTTGATTGTCTAAACCTTCTAAGGCTTTAGTTTCATCATCTTCTAATAACCTAGAGCGAATGATAAAGCGTACTCCTTCAGGGGCTTCTAGAGAGAATCCCCCTCCACGGCCTTTTACTACATCTATAGTCAAATGTGTATGTTTCCAATATTCGAATTGAGATTTTGACATAAAAACTTCAATATCACTATAGGGATTTCCAATAGAAATAACCCCAAGACAAACATCGCTAGGACCGGTTATAAATTCTCCTTTTGGAAAACACATTGGAGAAGATCCATCACAACAACCTCCAGATTGATGAAACGTTACCTCGCCGTGTTTATCGACGAGGTAACGCAACATTTTGGCTGCTTCTTCAGTAACCGCTACACGTGAGGGCACTTTAGCTACTAAAAAAAGCCGAGTTTATTAGGAGAATAACTTACGAGCATATTTTTTGTTTGCTGGTAGTGATCTAGCATCATTTTATGGGTTTC
>JAJYPT010000100.1 GCA_021795135.1 Actinomycetes bacterium | reverse complement strand
CAAAAGTTATCTACGTGATAATAAGCTTTTAGCTTGTTTTTTCTTTCTTCTGTATTTCTTGGCGATTTTGAAAATAGTTAAAATAAGTATGCCCAAAGAACGTTTTTTCACTAGTACTCCTTTTTTTATTGTAGAACTTACTCTAGTGTAAATTATTGATTTTGGAAGTCACTATAATTTCTTATATGCATCTTGTAGGAATGAATTAACTATATATAGCTAAAAACATAAGTAGATAGTTTTATATAGTTAGCTACTAGATCAATGGCAATAGATAAGAAAAGTGATAGTTGTCATTGGTTTCAGGACTGAATGTGTACAAGATTTGTTACCCAACTAATTGAGTTCCAGGTGGTAATTTTTTGAGAATTTTCTTCCAAGACCATAAATTAGCTTTACCCAAAAATAAAATCTTTTATTAGCTATAAAGTAACTTGAATACAAAAATTAGTTAGTTGTTTTATTCAAATAATGACATATTAGACGAAGCTGCCTTTATTCTAGAAGGAAGGAAGTAGTTTGTATTTAACTTGGTTTTTTCAAGTAGGCACCAATGGATGAAGTAGCTGCTACTTTTGAACGAAGCGTTAAAAGTGGTCAATTTAGATTAGGTAGAACCTGGCCAGCATTACTCGCAACAGGAGCGGTAGGGGGCCTAGATGTTGGAATGGGAGTCCTTGGTCTTTTACTAGTAGAACACTTCACCCATTCTAAGCTAGAAGGCTCTATAGCTTTTGGTATAGGATTTATTGCCTTAGCATTGGCAGGTTCAGAGCTTTTTACAGAAGATTTTCTCATCCCGGTAGCAGCTGTGGTTGCTGGTAAGTCAAATATAAGATCTTTGATTAGGTTGTGGGTTGGGACTTTAATAACCAATTTATTAGCAGGTTGGCTAATGATGTGGATCATAACTACAGGCCTGCCTCAACTAAAGCCAAATGCATTAGTGCTAGGAATACATTTTGTCAAACAAGGCACAACTTTGCAATCTTTTGCTACTGCTATTTTGGCAGGAACAATTATAACTGTGATGACTTGGATGGAGGCTAGTTCTAGATCTATTCTAGCTCGTATTATAGCGTCTGTATCTGCAGCATTTCTTTTGGCAATGGGTTCTTTAAATCATGCTATTGTTGCCTCTTTGGAGATATTTGCCAGTTTACAATTTGGAGCTCCTTTTGGATATCTGTCTTGGTTAGAGGTGCTGGGATGGGCAATATTGGGAAATATGATTGGTGGAATATTTTTTGTAACTGTATTGAGACTTGTCCAAGTTGGTTCTAGAAAAATAGAAGAAGAAAAAGAAATAATGACTCAAACTTGATTATAAATTTAAAAAAGGATTAAATTTTGAGGCATAATTTGAAAGTTGTATGGATTTTTCCTTAGAGTCAATTAAATGAACTTCTGTTTGTTTTCAAGGAATTAGAAGATTTCAACCTAGCTATAGTTTTCGGCTGATCAAAATGGGATCTTTGATAGGAAGAACGATTTTTATCTTAGCTATATTGGTACCTAGGGGATCTAGGAACGGTCAGTCCTAATCTTGTAGGTAAATAGACACAAGGCTAAATACATTAACTTCTTTGTGCTTTATTTAAAATTAGCATCATAGTTACTTCTAAGATTGCAAAGACCACCAATATGATAGCTGGTATATATAGGTGGTTGATAAGGAAAACCATTGCAATTACTAAGCTGATAGAAATAGAGATGTAGTAACCTTTACGAGAGATTTTATATCCCTCTTGTGCTTGATACATGAATCCTCTTTTATTTGAAAAACTAATTAAATTTTTCTTTAGTTATAGTTTATCTCTGAGTGTTGCCTTTTGATAAAGCCTTAGTTTATTTTTCTAAATTTATAAATTCTCAAGAATTAATTTTTTTGATCCAATTCTTTTTCTGCTCCGTAATAAAAATGAAGACCTAAGACAACAGGACTTATAGGAGCGAGAATAAAATGAAACAAGATTCAAAGCAATTATCATTAAATCAACAATTTGGCTATGTATTTGGAGCAATATATGCAGTAGTTGGAGTTGTGGGATTTGCTATAACTCCTGGAGTAGGATTCTTTTCCACTCATGGTAAAGATTTGATTTTTTTCGGACTTAATCCATTTCATAATCTTATTCATATAGCGGTGGGAGTCTTGTTTATTGTAGGGGCTGTAGGAGGAGCAAAGCTTTCTAGTGTAATAAATGTTTTGATTGGGGCAGTTTATTTAGTTGTGGCCATATTAGGACTTTTTATTATAGGAACATCTTTCAATATTATTGCTTTAAATAGTGCGGACAATGTTTTACATTTTGTCTCTGCAGTAGCTGCATTAGGAGTAGGACTGTTTGGAAGAAAATCTGTAAATGCCTTAAAGTCTGTATCTATCTAAAAATTTACAATAATTAATTAAATAAAAAATTATGACCTAATTTAGTTAGGTCATAATTTTTTATTTAATTAATTATTGTATGAAAAGATTGTAACCAACATCGCTAGCAAAAACCTAAATACTAATTTTTCCAGACAAGATAGGTTTATTGAGAGTCGAAGTTACTCCCCCTGAAGGCTCTGTGGTTATAAGCAAGACCTTTCCTTTATTTATTCTGAATGAAACGGTACTAGGTTTGTTGCCTAATAATGCTAAAGAAACTTCTTTGCCCTTTACTAAAGTCCATAATTGATAAGTTTGGCTAGGGGGCAATGGAGACATTCTTTTAGGTATTATATAGCCTTGTCCAGTAGGCAGAATTACACATGTAGCAAGGTATGTATTATTAGCAGATGTCAGAGTTGTAATTTTTGAACCTGGTTGCTTCAGGGCAAAGTGGGCTAACTTTTCAATACTACTTGTTTGCGTTAGTCTTCCTAGCTGATTGATTTTATGATCGAGTCTTGCTAGCTCTATACCCATTATTGAAGCCGCAGCTATTGCAATAGCACTGGTGGCAGCTAGAAGGCGGATTCTAAGTGGAGTTGCAAACTTAGGTCTTGGAGTTGGTAGGTTGGAAAGTTCCAATATAGGAGGAGTTTCTTCTATTTGATCAGATATTGAATCCCATAAATGATCTGGGCTAGATTCTTGGAAGACTTCATCCATTACGCCAAGTACCTCAAGATGTTGTTCTAATTCTTTTTTGCAAGAGGCACAATTTTGTAGATGTATTTGAACAGCATTGTATTCCATAGGCTCTAATGCCCCTAGGGAATAAGCTCCTAGAAGTTCTTGTAGGTCTTCGTGTCTTATCCCTCCAGCCATCTATCTTCCAATTCTGTTGTGTCTAATGTTTCTTTCATACGTTTGAGGGCTAAGCGTATTCTGCTTTTTATGGTTCCTTCTGGCACTTTGAGCAAAGAAGCAACTTGTCTATAAGTATATCCCTCAAAATAGGCCAAAATAACAGCCCTACGTTCCTCGGTGGGTAGTTTTGATAAAATCTCTTGGATCTTGCCAGCTAATCCTAAATTAGATATTTCTTGTTCTATGTCATAAGAAGTCCTAGGTTCTTTTAATGCATCTTGTTCTTCTCTTGATTTCCTAGATTTTTCCGAACGAAGCAAATCTATCGATCTGCTATGGGTTTGGGTAAGTAGAAAAGACCTCAATGATCCTCTTTCAGAATCAAAGCGTTCAGGCTGGTTCCACAGTTTGAGAAAAATTTCTTGGGTTACTTCTTCTGCCATATCAGCTCGGCATAAGATTCTTTTTGCCAAGCCATAAACCGCACCCCCATGCCTTTTGTAGATTTCTCCCAAGGCTTGTGGGTGCCATCTTCCTATATAAACTATTAGTCCAGCATCGCTTATTTGATCAAATTGATCCTTGGAATCCATTAAGTACTCAACGGATTGAAATAGATCAGATGGAATTGTGATAGGTAAGTCATGGCTCTATTCATAAAGTTCCTTGGTCTATTCTTACTACGATCAGGAGCTAAAATTGGATTAATAAAAAAGATAAAAATTTTAAGTTGGAAGAATTGTTATAAATTCTTTTACTTTGTTCCCATTGTTTGAAATTAAGGTCTAGGTTTAAATAACAATGAAAGCAACAATAATGTTATGCGATGCTGTTCAAGTAGCAGCCGGTAAATTTTTTATTTTAGGTGGCGGTTGGAGTTTTATAGGTCCCGAACCCATTCCTTCAGCACTAGCTGTCAAGATTGATATTGATTGGAATGAAATCGAGAGCAATCATCATTGGGAGTTATTTTTATCTGATGAAGACGGAGTACCTTTCACAATCCCTACTCCAGAAGGAGACCAACCCGTAGAAGTCAGAGGCGACTTTGAAGCAGGCAGGGTAGAAGGTGCTATTCCTGGGTCTTCAATTAGCTTGCCTCTTGCTATAAATATCCCTCCCCTTCCTTTGGAAGAGGGTAAAAGATATGTATGGAGGTTGGTAATAGATGGAGAAACACATGAAGATTGGGCAGTAGCATTTTCTGTCAGATCTGCAGAAGACGAAATCAACGAGTCTGGGCCATACTAGCCCAGCTCGATAGTTATACTTTTTTCTTTTCCTTTTTCTCCAATTAGATTTTCAATATTTCCTGCGTGGATCAAATCTTGTTTTGCAGCTACTAAAGCATCAATACGTTCTGGGGTATCTACAACTTGTACCTTAGCCACGACAGCTTTCATAGATAGTTGTGCTTCGGATTTCTTTTTTCTTATAGCAGTTAGAACTTCGGTAGCTACTTCTAATATATTTGGATCTCCTTGTGTTGGCAGTTCTTGTTCTGTGGGCCAGCTTGAACGATGGATGGAGCCGTTTTTCCACCAAGACCATACTTCTTCAGTAACAAAGGGCATAAAAGGAGCAAATAAGCGAAGTTGAACCGACAAGGCTAAAGATAGAGAAGTTTTAGCTGAAAGTGTCAACTTGGGAGTATCTTCAGCATAAGAACGTATTTTTACTAATTCTAAATAATTGTCACAAAAAGGCCAGAAAAACTCTTCTGCTCGTTCCAATGCCTTGGTGTAATCATAAGTATCAAAAGCTCGGGTCGCTTCTTGGATAGTGGTACCTAATACTTTTAGCATTGATAAATCGACTGGTTCACTAACGAGGGATAGATCATCTAAATTGGATAAATCTCCAAGTCTAGAGATAACAAATTTTGAAGCGTTTAGTATTTTTATAGCTAGCCGACGTCCGATTTTGAACTGATTTGGATCTAGAGTTACATCTACTCCAGGACGGCCATTTGCTGCCCAGTACCTAACTGCATCTGCACCATATTGTGAAATAAGGTTTTGAGGGTCATCTTTGGCATTTCCTTTGGATTTGGATAACTTTTTTCGATCAGGATCTACTACAAATCCAGATATGGCAACATTAGACCAAGGTAGAGATGATAATTCAAGTTCAGAACGAACTATGGTATAAAAAAGCCAAGTTCTTATAATTTCATGTGCTTGGGGTCGCAGATCCATTGGAAATATTTTGGGAAAAAGCTCTAAATCTTGTTCCCACCCGGAAACAATTTGGGGAGTCAAAGAAGAAGTAGCCCACGTATCCATTACATCTGGATCGGCTATAAATCCTCCTGGTTTTCCTCTTTGGTCAGGAGTATAACCCGCAGGGGTATCCACCGAAGGATCTATTGGTAGTGATTCTATAGATGCAGCTATTGGACTATCTCGATCGATATATCCATTTTCAGATATTGGATACCAAATAGGAAAAGGTATTCCAAAAAAGCGTTGGCGCGAAATACACCAATCTCCATTTAGTCCTCTGACCCAATCTTCATAGCGAACTCTCATAAAATCGGGATGCCATTTGAGTTGAGATCCCAGTTCTAATAGTTTTTCTTTTTGATCCATTGTTTTGATAAACCATTGACGGTGAGTGATTATCTCAAGTGGTTTATCACCTTTTTCCCAAAATTTAACTGGATGGCTAATAGGTCTAGGTTCTCCAATGAGCTCATGTGATTGGGCCAAATGTTCAACTATTTTTTTACGTGCTGCTACTGCTGGCAATCCAACTAAAGAGTCATATATTTTCTGAGCTTTTTCAGGATTCAAACTATTCCACGGTGAGCTTCCCCACTCAATTGGTATCAAACGCCCTTGTGGTCCAATAGTTGGCTTTATCGGTAAAGAAAGCTCTCTCCACCAAGTAATGTCAGTAGTGTCTCCAAAGGTACAAATCATTGCTATTCCAGAGCCCTTTTCCGGATCTGCAAGCACATGGGCTTTTATTGGTACTTCTACTTCAAATAAAGGCGATATAACTGTTTTGCCAAATAAATCTCTATAGCGCTCATCTTCAGGGTGAGCAACCAAAGCTACACAAGATGCAAGTAGTTCTGGACGAGTAGTTTCAATTTCTATATCTTTGCCATCTAGATTATGAAAAGACAAACGATGATAAAAACTATCTACTTGTCGATCTTCTAATTCTGCTTGTGCAACAGCTGTACGAAAATCTACATCCCAAAGCGTAGGTGCTTGAACATTGTAAGCAATTCCTTTTTGATATAAATTCAAAAAGGAGCGTTGAGATACTTCTTGAGCACGTTTCCCAACAGTTGTGTAGGTTCTGTCCCAGTCTACTGATAAGCCTATTGAAGACCA
>JAJYPT010000099.1 GCA_021795135.1 Actinomycetes bacterium | reverse complement strand
TTTATGTTTTGCTTGTCCAATGGCCCATATATAAGTCCCAAAAGAAGAAAATACAGGTTGAGATGTCTTAGCAAACAACCTAGACGATTCAATCCAACTACTCCCAGCATTTGTAGTCGTATAGAATTGGGTAGAAGTTATACCTTTAGCAGTACAAGAACTTGCTACTACTGCATCTGTGGTATTAGAAAACTGAGGCAATGAAGTCACACAAGAAGATTTTTTATAAGAATATGCCTTAGGTAGTTTTTGCAAAAACCAGCTACCTCCTGAATTGGTAGTCTTGATTAATTCAGGATATTTAGACTCGGTACTTACCCATCCTATCTTAGAAGAAGAAAATCTTATCCCCCTCAAACTAGCTTTAAAACTACCTGTGGAAATCGTTCTATTGACCCTAATTTTAGACTGGGGGGCATTTAATTGAATCTGTATTAATTGCTGTCCAGAATTACTTTTTTCTAACGCCCAACCCATTGTAGGGGTTTGAAAAAAAATATTATAAGCACTAGCTATCAAAGGCCTAGAAAAACTTATAGGCTTCCAATTTTTACCAGAATCGTTAGTAGTAGCAAAAGAAGAAAAGTGTAAATTCTCAAAAGTATTAAACACAATCCAAGCATTTTTTGGATTTATGAAATCTCCTGAGATTCCACCTTTTGTAGTAGCACCTGGAGGAGTTACTATTTTCCATGTAGAACCTCCGTTGGATGTTTTTACTACAATCCAAGAAGAGCCAAAGTTTAAAATTCCCCACCCGTTTTGAGAATTGAACATTTTAATTCTACTTACCATCAAAGGAGATGGTTTGGGCGGGGTTGAAACTGTATTAGAAGCTGTATTGCAACTAGACAAAAACACAGCTGAAAGGATAAGTCTTATAATGGAAGCTTTTTTATTTATAATAAGTTTCAATATTGATTCCCTATAGTTAGACTTTTTACCCTTATAAATTTTAATTTATAAGGGTATTTTTAGAATATTTTACGATCAGTGAAGCATATGAAGCAGTCAAAGAAACAGATCCTGTATCTCCACTAACCCAAATTTGTCTTCCTTTGGGATCTATAAAATAAATAATTTGACTATGGCCTACATCTCCTTGAGAAGGGGCATCAACATAGACGCCATAATTATGCCAAACTTTTTCTAATTGAGCTGTTGTGCCTGTTAAAAATTGCCAGTTATTTATCTTTGAAAGGCCAACTTCTTTGTCAAAAGCTCTCAAATTGGCAACACTATGAGAAATAGGATTAGCAGCTATTGCTACAAATTCAATTTTTTTAGAATCAGACCCCAAAGACTTATAGGCTTGAACGAACTGATTACCTATAATAGGACAAGTATCGTAACATAAAGGATCTAAAAAAGTAAGAACAACTACTTTTCCTCTCCATGATGATAGAGTTTTAGGTCGGCCATTTTGATTAACCAAATTAAAATTAGGGGCTTTTATCCCCCCAGACAAACTAGGTAGTGAATCTGCAATAGCAACAGTAGCTGGACTTATTGCCCCAGCTACTGTTACATCTCCAAATACTACCAACCCACTTATCACTAAACAAAGACTCAAAATAGAAACTATTTTTCCGAATAATTTTGTTTTTAGTAGAATATAATTTTTGTTTTCTTCAGATGATAATTTTGGAGTTTGGCCTAAAACTGTAATAAAAAATACTATCGGGGCTAGTCCAATATCTACCCTGGTTTGTCCAATGACTCCAAAGTCTTGACCTATCCACCATAGAAAAAACAGTATTAGACCAGATAATATAGTCCAATAAGAAGCAATATTTTTTCTCATAAATACTATTGCCAATAGCAAAAAAATACTAATCAAACCTAGATTAAACAAGAAGGGGAAATTAGATAAAACTGAAATAATAAATGATAATAAATTTTGCAAAAACAAAGGTTGAGAAATATTAGCTGTTGTTAGAAACAAACCCTTTAGATTGGATGTATTCCAAAATCCTTCCCATGGAATAACTTGAAGCAGCGCTGCCAAAAGCCATATGCTTGCCACTAATCTAGCTAAAATTTTTCTAAGTTTTTGATCATCCCAAGAAAGTTCTGAGAACAAAAAGTAACTACAAATAGCATATAAAACAAAACTACCTGGACTGCCGGTAACTACAGAAGCTTGGGGTGCAGCTAGACCACCCATAAATTGAAAAAAGACCCAAGCCAACAAGGCCCAAATAAAAGAAAATCTCAGTACTTGTCTTTGAAGGACATCTTTTAAATCTAAAAGTAATAATACTCCAAGGCCTAGTTCTATAAGCATTGTAGAAACATCTGCTGAGACAGGATGAGCTTGCCAAGCTCCCATCAGCCATAAATTGATGTTATCGAGCCAAAAGGGCTGCCCTGATAATTGCGGAGCCATAACTCTGCTTGCAAAACCAAAAATAAATCCTGGCTGCAACTGCAATAGTCCACTTAGTATCCAAAATATTCCTAACCCTTTTCGAAGATATTTTCTAGAACTGGGCTCTAATAATTTAGCTTCTTGATCAAAAATCTTTTTTTGCCAATTAGATTTCAAAAAAACTACAAGCACGAACAAAGCAGCTATCACCAAAGCAATAGCTAGTTCTAGCTCTAGTTTTTGCATCAATGCTTGACCTAGAGATGTAGTAGTATTCAGATTTGTCATAATTGAATCATCTTCTCAATCAAAAGAAATCCTCTCCATACCTTTCATATATGGACGAAGAATCTCTGGAACTACAATAGAACCATCTGATTGCCTATAGGTTTCAACTAATGCAGCCCAGGTGCGTGGCCATGCAAGAGCAGAACCATTTAGTGTGTGAATAAATGAAGGGGATTTTTTTCCTTCACTACTATTAGGTCTATACCTTATATTTGCTCGTCTTGCTTGATAATCACTAAACCAAGAAACCGAAGAAACTTCTAGCCACATATCACAACCTGGAGCATATACTTCTAGATCAAAAGTGCGTGCAGCAGAATTTCCTATATCACCAGTACAAAGATCTACAACTCTATAAGTTAACTTCAACGCTTGTAAAATAGATTCTGCAGAACTAAGAATCTCTTGATGGACTTGGTTAGCCTGAGAAGGAGTTGCATAAGCAAGGAGTTCAACTTTGTTAAATTCATGTAATCTCAACAAGCCTCTGGTGTCTCTACCTGCTGATCCAGCTTCTCGTCTATAACAAGGAGTGGAAGCACAAAACCTCATAGGTAGATCACTTTCAGATAAAATTTCATCTCTTGCCATTGAAGTAAGGGGAACTTCAGCGGTAGGAATAGCCCATAGATCATCTCTTTCCATATAGTAAGCATCATCAGAAAATTTAGGCAAATGTCCAGTAGAGACCATAGTTTCGCTTCGAACAAAACTAGGAGGATGGATTTCTTGATATAACTCAGAATGCAAGTCTAAAGCAAATTGGTTCAAAGCTCGCACTAAGGCTGCTCCTTTGCCCTTGTATAGCCCAAACATTGATCCTGAAAGTTTGGCTGCCCTGCTTAGATCCAAAAGTCCTAATGCGTCTCCAATTTCCCAATGAGGAACTCTTTGATAATCAAAATACAATGAGGGGTCAAATTCTGCCTCAATTCCTTTTTCTGCTATCCAAGTTCGTAAAATTACATTATCTTGAGCTCCAGCGCCATCTGGACAATCAATTGCGGGAATATTTGGAGTAGCTAATAAAATAGACCGTAGGGCTTTATCGATTTGTTCGACTTGTCGATCTAACTCTTGTTCTTTATCCCCTAGCTGTCTAGATTCTTGTCGTAGGGCCTCAATGGAACTTTGATCTAAATTTTTAGCTGCTTGTCCTACACTTTTAGAAATTAGTTTGATTTCAGCTCTAACTTTATCTCTTTGAGCTGTGATACTACGTAAAGAGGAATCTAACTCGATAGCTTTATATAATTGAGTTGTATCAATTCCTCTTCTAGCAATAGAGGATATAACTTCATTAGGATTATTACGTAAAAGGCGAATATCGATCATTGTGCAGAAAGGTAACCTGGAGAATTAATGGCTGTAGTCAATGTAAAAGACTTAGTGGTAAAATATGGAACTTCTATTGCGGTTGACCATATATCGTTTTCAGCTGAACCAGGAGAAGTCGTTGGACTGTTAGGTCCTAATGGAGCTGGAAAAACTACTACGATTGAAACGTTAGAGGGATACAAAAAACCTACCTCGGGACTAGTAGAAATCTTAGGATTAAATCCAATAACTGACAAAACTAAGCTTATGCCTAAAATTGGGGTAATGCTCCAACAAGGTGGCCTTTATCCTAGAATGAAGGTACGTCAAGCTCTACATCTTTTCGCCAGTTATTACAAAAATCCCTTAGATCCAGATAAACTACTTCAAAAAGTTGGACTCGAACAAGCTTCGGGCAATATTTGGAGAAAGCTATCAGGCGGAGAGAAACAAAGATTATCTTTGGCTTTGGCTTTAATTGGCAGACCATCTGTAGCTTTTCTAGATGAACCAACTGCTGGAGTAGACCCTAATGGAAGACTTACCATACGCCAAATAATAAGAGAACTCAAAGAAGAAGGCGTCTGCATTTTACTTACTACCCATGAGTTGGAAGAAGCTGAAAGGCTATCTAATCGTATAATTATTATAGATAAAGGACACATTATTGCAAGTGGAACTCCAGCAGAACTGATGACTTCAGGACAAGGAGAAGAAATTCTTTTCGGAGCTCCTTCTGGACTTGATACCGTAAGCCTTTCAAAAGAACTTTCAGCCCCAGTAGAAGAGCAAAGACCTGGGGAATATAAAGTACATTCTTCTGCTTCTCCACAAACAATTGCTGCTCTTACTTCTTGGCTAGCTAAAAATAATCTTCCTCTGGCTGATTTGCGAGCGGGGAGAGAAACATTAGAAGATGTCTTTCTTCGCCTTACGACAGAGACAAATCCAACTGAAAATACTACTTCGGATAGGAACAACAAATAGACATGAAAGCTTTCCTAGCTCAAACCAAAACTGAAATCTCTTTAATCCTAAATGGAGAATCAATATTATTGGCCGTGGGGATACCCATTATACTTTTAGTTGGATTATCTATATTTCACTTATTCCCCATCTCTTTTGTGGTACCAGGAATAATATCTTTAGCTCTTATGTCAACTGCTATGACAAACCTTGCAATTTTGACTTCTTTTGAACGCTCTTATGGATTTTTGAAAAGATTAGGAGCAACCCCTTTAGGAAGACCTAGTTTGTTAGGGGCAAAGACCTTATCTGTTGTAGTTGTAGAAATTATCCAAATAATTGTAATTATGGCGATAGGTATAGCCTTGGGTTGGAATCCTCATATAGATCCAATTAGTGCAATTTTGGCAACTCTTTTGTCAATTATAGCTTTTACTGGCCTAGGATTTCTTTTAGCTGGAACCATGTCTCAATATCTGGTTCTAAGCATTGCCAATGGTCTTTATGTAATATTGGCCTTGCTTAGCGATATGGTATTCCCAATCAAATCGCTTCCAAGCTTATTTAGAAATATATTATCCTTTTTACCCAGTACCGCTCTAGCTAATGCTTTCCATGACTCTTTGAGCTACGGTCGCTCAGTTCCTAGCTCCATTTGGCTTATCCTAATTGTTTGGGCAATAATTTTACCGTTTTTAGCAGCTAAAACATTCAAATGGGAATAAAAGTTTTAGAGATGACCCACTAAAACATCAATGGCCATGGCTGCAAATAACAATGTTATATAAGAAATAGAATAAGCAAAAACATGCATAGCAGCTTTAGATGTTTGCAACTTGCGCAATTTGAATGTATAAAAAATAAATACTAAGCCCAATAGAATTGCTGAAACAGTATATATAATCCCCAATCCTGCTACTGGAGCAAGAACCAAAGACAATCCAACGAGTATAAAAGTATAAAGAATAATTTGTTGAACTGTCTTATCAAAAGAGACCACAGATGGAAGCATTGGAACATTAGCCTCTGAATAGTCATCTTTATATTTGAAGGCTAAAGCCCAAAAATGAGGTGGGGTCCAAACAAAAACTATGACAAATAAAATCCAAGCAGTCAGACTCAAATGATCTGTAACTGCTGTCCATCCAACTAAAACCGGAACTGCGCCCGCAGCTCCTCCAATAACAATATTTTGCTTAGATATTCTTTTTAGCCAAAGAGTATAAATAAAAATATAAAATAATGCTCCACTAAGAGTCAAAAGAGCACTCAATGGATTTACCAAAACCCAAAGTTCTATAAAAGCAAATATCTCAAGTGCAATTGCAAACACCAAAGCAGAACTAGGACTAATTACCCCTGTTACCAAAGGTCTGTTTTGAGTACGTTTCATTATGCGGTCGATATCTCTATCTACATACATATTGACCGCACTAGCACCTCCTGCGGCTAAAGTTCCTCCTATTACTGTTGCTAGGATTAAACCAACAGAAGGAAACTTACCAGCTGCAACTATCATAGGAGGGATAGTTGTTACTAATAAGAGCTCAATAATACGAGGCTTGGTTAGGGCGATATAGCCACTTATTCGATCAAAGATCGATACTGGCACTGGGGGATTAACTAAAGAAGATTCCATCTTGATTAAAATGATACTCCTAAGTGAGGGCTAGAGTGTAATTAAAAGAGA
>JAJYPT010000098.1 GCA_021795135.1 Actinomycetes bacterium | reverse complement strand
AAGACCAAGGTTTGTGCGCAAACCACGGCAGCTTGAGTCCAAGAATCCCACGACTTTAGTCGTGGGAGCAGTCAATATAGGCTTTTAATTCATTCATATCAGCAAATAAATTTCCCTTTTTCTTCTGAAATGAACTAAACAGTCCCCTAAGGTTTATACTAACCGCAATCTCTTATTTCGCTTAAACTCAAGACCTAAGAATTCAACTGCTGAGTTGAGATCAGAAACCCTTTCCAATTGTAAAGATGATTCTTTACTAGTTCCATTTTGAGGTAAAAGAACTTGAGAGAATCCCATTTGTAATATTTCTTTAAGTCGAAGCTCTTCATGTCCAACTTGTCTTAGTTCTCCTCGTAAGCCTAATTCAGCACAAACAACTAGATCTGAGGGAAGCTTGATTCCGCTCCAGGCTGAAACTAAAGCAAGTCCTAGAGCCAAGTCAGCTGCTGGTTCAAGTATTTTCACACCCCCCACAACAGATATAAAAATATCAAAAGAATGTAACGGTATGCCTAAACAAGATTGCAAAATGGCAATAATTATGTTTAATCTTTTTGCATCAACTCCTTGGCTAGAACGCTGGGGCGCACCGCCAGAGGGAGTAACTAAAGCTTGTACTTCAACCAAAAAAGGTCGTTGGCCTTCTACTGCTGAAAAAATTATAGAGCCAGGAGAGTCTAAATTACGATCGCTTAAAAAAATAGAACCAGCATTTGGAACTGGTTGAAGACCTCCTTGTCGCATTGCAAAAATTCCCATCTGACCTGTAGGTCCAAAGCGATTTTTTAAACTCCTAAGCAAACGCAAAGAATTATAACGATCGCCTTCAAAATTCAATACCGTATCTACTAAATGCTCTAGGGTTTTGGGACCTGCCAATGATCCTTCTTTGGTTACATGGCCGATGATTATAATTGCAGTATTAGAACTTTTAGCCAATTCCACTAATTCTGCAGTACATTGTTTTACCTGAGAAATTGATCCAAAAGAGGAAGGATTGGAATCATCGGTAACTGATTGTATGGAATCAATTACAACTAAATCTACTTTTTCATCTTCAATAGCTAATAAGATATTTGGAAGCGAAGTCTCAGATAAAAACAATAGATTAACATCTATTGTTTTTAGTCTTTCTGCTCTTAGTCTAACTTGAAAAGATGATTCTTCACCCGAAACGAGCAAACAGCGATGCCCTTGTGCAGCGATTGAATTCAATAATTGCAATACTAAAGTAGACTTACCTATACCGGGTTCTCCACCTAAAATAGTTGCCGACCCTCGCACTATTCCACCCCCTAGTACCTCATCAAATTCAGGTATTTGAGAACAAAGACGAGCTGAATCTCTTACAAGTTTTATTTCTTTAATGGGTACAGCTGGAAGTAAAGAAGTTTTATTCTTGGTATCTTTAGCTTTATTCAACTGTTCAACAACACTATTCCATTCCCCACATAGGGGACACCGTCCAAGCCATTTAGAAAAAATGGCTCCACAAGAAGAACAGACATGGCTACTTTTACTCATAATTACAGTATAAAGATAAGATACGACATTGAACCTATAATGATCACATGTGAGAAAAATAGATCTAGGATTTGATTTATAATAATAAAAAAAGGACCCTAGATACTACTAGGGTCCTTTTTTTATTATTTATTACTACTCTGGAGGTGGAGTAGCTGCAGCTAAGACAGGAGGAGAATCAACTCCTTCTACTGAGCGAAAAACAATTTCTTCATTTTCTGCATCAACAATAATTGTCTCACCAGCTTTAAACTCTTTCCATAGTAATCTTTCAGACAAAGGATCTTCTACCAGCCTTTGAATAGCTCTTCGTAAAGGACGAGCTCCCAAAGTAGGATCATATCCCTTTTCTGCTAACAAAGCTGCTGCTGGTTGAGTAAGTTCAAGACCTAGTCCTTGTTGTTGAAGCTGATCTCTAGTCCTTTGGATCATCAAGTCTACAATTTGGATTACTTCGTCTTTAGTCAATTCATGGAAGACGATAGTGTCGTCTAACCGGTTCAAAAACTCAGGACGAAAATGACCCTTCAAAGCTTCATTTACCTTTTCTTTCATTCTGTCATAAGTAACAGCTTCGTTGGTTCTAGAAAATCCAATAGTTGCTTTTCTCAAATCAGAAGTACCTAAGTTAGAAGTCATGATAAGAACAGTATTTTTGAAATCTACTGTCCTTCCTTGAGCATCAGTTAGTCTTCCATCTTCTAAGATCTGCAATAAGGTATTGAAGATATCTGGATGAGCCTTTTCGACTTCGTCAAAAAGAACGACTGAAAAAGGCTTACGCCTTACAGCTTCTGTTAATTGTCCGCCTTCTTCATATCCAACATATCCTGGAGGAGAACCAACTAATCTACTGACAGTATGTTTTTCCATGTATTCACTCATATCCAATTGGATTAAAGCGCTTTCATCATCAAAAAGGAACTCTGCCAAAGCTTTAGCTAATTCTGTTTTACCAACACCTGTAGGACCTAAGAAAATAAACGACCCACTAGGACGACGAGGATCTTTCAAACCTGCTCTAGTTCTCCTAATAGCTCTAGATAAAGCTTTGATGGCTTCTTCTTGACCTATTACTCGATGATGAAGCTCGTCTTCCATGCGCAATAGCTTGGCTGTTTCTTCTTCTGTAAGCTTATAAACAGGTATACCTGTCCAATTAGCTAGTACCTCTGCTATGACTTCTTCATCAACTACGTCAAAAAGATCTATACCAGCTGCTCGCCACTCTTTTTCTTTAGTGGCTTTTTGCTCTAGCTTATCTTTTTCTTTATCTGCTAGTTTTTGAGCTTGTTCGAAGTTTTGCTTTTCAATAGCAACTTCTTTATCTCGACGTACTTGAGAGATCTCTTTTTCTAATTCTTTGTAATCATCAGGAGTAGACATCCGCCTAATTCTTAGGCGACTACCTGCTTCATCTATAAGATCAATAGCTTTATCTGGCAAATAACGATCAGCTATATAACGATCAGCTAAGTTAGCTGCTGCGACTAAAGCTTGGTCGGTAATAGTTACAGAATGATGCGTCTCGTATCTTTCCCGTAATCCTTTAAGAATTTCAATTGTGTGACTCAAAGCTGGTTCTTCAACTTTGACAGGTTGAAAACGACGCTCTAAAGCTGCATCTTTTTCTAAATATTTACGATACTCGTCCAAAGTAGTAGCACCAATAGTTTGAAGTTCTCCCCTAGCAAGCATAGGCTTGAGGATAGAAGCAGCATCAATAGCTCCTTCTGCAGCACCAGCTCCTACCAGAGTATGCAACTCATCTATAAAAAGAATGATATCTCCACGAGTACGAATCTCTTTGAGAACTTTCTTCAAGCGCTCTTCAAAATCTCCTCGATAACGGCTTCCTGCTACTAAAGCTCCTAGATCCAAGGTATAGAGTTGTTTTCCTTTTAGCGTTTCAGGAATTTCTTCCGATACAATCTTTTGAGCTAAACCTTCGACGATAGCGGTTTTGCCCACACCTGGTTCACCTATAAGAACAGGATTATTTTTCGTTCTTCGAGAAAGAACCTGCATAACACGTTCCATCTCTGAATCTCTTCCTATAACCGGATCTAATTTATGATCCCTAGCAAGAGCAGTTAAATTTCTTCCAAATTGATCCAAAACAGGAGATCCAGGAGGAGTTTCTTGAGTAGAGCCTCCAACTCCTGCAGTAGTTGCTTCTTTTCCTTGGTAACCAGAAAGCAACTGTATGACTTGCTGACGCACTCTAGGAAGATCAGCTCCTAAGCTGACCAATACTCGCGCAGCTACTCCTTCTCCTTCTCGTACCAAACCAAGCAACATGTGTTCAGTACCAATGTAGTTGTGACCCAATTGTAAAGCCTCTCGCAAAGATAGTTCGAGAACTTTTTTGGCTCTAGGAGTAAAAGGTGGCGAACCCGCAGTGGAAGAACCAGCTGGTCCAATAGTCTCTTCTACCTTTTCGCGCACAGCTTCAAGAGAGACTCCCAAGGATTCAAGCGCCTTAGCAGCTACACCTTCTCCTTCATGTATAAGACCTAACAAAATGTGCTCAGTACCAATAAAGTTATGATTGAGAAGGCGTGCCTCCTCTTGAGCTAATACTAAAACTCGTCTTGCTCGATCAGTAAAGCGTTCAAACAACCGCCCGCCTCCTGGCATTAGGGAGTAATAAATATAGTTTACCTCAAATGAAAACCTTCGAGATGAAAACCAAAAAAATATGATTTCCACTCTAAGTATTTCCCAAACCTAGGTATCAATATTTATTGCCCTTATTGATTATTAATATTCCCATTACTTCAACAACTACTGAATCTTTAATCAGTAGTTTATTTTTTTTCAATAATTAGTATTTGCAAATAAAAAACTTCCAAATACTTTAGCTTTAATTCAATTATAACCCTCTCAGGTATTAGCTACTTGTCAGCTAAACTTTCAATAACTTGTCAGCTAAACTTTCAATAAATTAAACCTGTTCAACTGAATATATATTCCCCCATCCAATCTGGTAGACAAGACCAGTTTTGTTAGACCAAAAATATCTTTTAATACTTATGTTCCATAGTTTAGGCGAAAAAAATAATCAAAAGTAACCAGGGACAATCCTTCAAACTAGTCTCTATCATCGATTACAGCAATAAATCTCTTATTACTTTTTGATTCATTCAACTTTTTAAAAACAAAAATAATTAATCTCAAAATTTAACAAATACATAAAATAGTTTAATTGAGACAACTCCAGAACATAGCTTTGCAATAATGCTAATCATTTTACTTAACTCAAAGATGAGAGATAGTTTGGAAAGATTAACTCCTCATCTGTAAATTCTGTTAAGTAACAGCTATGTTTGATCATTAGGTAATAAATATAAAATTAGGTTTTACTTCAACTAATATCCTAATTTATACTTGGCTTAGTTCCATTGGAACATCAATACAATTTATAACTCCACTTTTTACATAGATAGGAGTTCAAAACTTTTCAAGAGGATATATAAATATGATTTTACTTCTAGATCTGATCAAATTTAAGTATTAGTATTTGAATGTCCTGGTATTTATTTAATATTTCCGTTGGTTCAATTTCAACTATCAGATGTTGTTGCTGATAGCCTATCTATCTTAATAGTGAACATTTATCAAATAATAAAACTCGCCAAATTGAATGAATCTATGGACGTTCTTGAAGAGCTGTTAGTAAAAGCCGTCAACTCCCAAGATCCTTTCTTGTCCCAAGTAGCTGTACATTTAATCCATGCAGGTGGAAAACGACTCCGCCCCATTTTAACTATAGCTTCAGCAGCTGCTAGCTACTTGTCAACTTCTTTGGCAGAAAATGATTTAGAAAATATTTCCTTAACTTCTATACCAAAAGAAGTACTTCTAGGCGGAGTAGCTGTCGAATTAGTTCATTTAGGATCTCTTTATCATGATGATGTTATGGATGAAGCAACAACTAGAAGAAAAGTGGAAACTGTCAATGCAAGGTGGGGAAATTTAGTTGCGATAGTGGCAGGAGATTTCCTCTTGGCAAGAGCATCTGGAGTAGCTGCTGATTTGGGAGCTGAAGTTTCATCTTTGTTGGCTGAAACTATAGCTAGACTTTGTGAAGGCCAAGTCATAGAACTTCAAGATACTTTCAATCTAAACAGAACCGAAGCTTCCTATCTACAAGCTATCTCAGGTAAAACAGCTTCTTTGATGGCAACTGCTTGTCATATTGGAGCTTTACTCTCAGGAGTATCAGATGAAAAAATTCAGCATCTAAGATCATTTGGCGAATCTTTTGGGATGATTTTTCAACTAAGAGACGATATTTTAGATCTAATTGGAGCAGAAGAAATATTAGGTAAACAAGGACAAGATCTTATAGAAGGTATTTATACCTTACCAGTAATACATACTCTTGGTGATCCTATAAAAGGTCCAGAACTACAATCGCTTATTACAGGTGTTTTAGATCAACCCACATTAGAAAAAGCTCGCAGTATTATAATTGAAAGTGGAGGAATTAGATTTTCCTTAGAAACAGCTAAAATGTTTGCCGATAAAGCAAAACAGTCCCTTTATGCCCTAGGTGACAATGCCGGAGTCCAATCTTTGTCTGCTTTGTCAAATTACATGGTTGAATCTATAGAAATTTCAGTCAATGGATTAGAGAACAAAAAATAGGTTATTGGTTAGTTTTAGAAGGTGGTTTTAGCAAAGGAAAAAGAATTACATCTTTTATACTTGCAACATCAGCCAAAAGCATCACCAATCTATCTATCCCTATTCCTAAACCTCCAGTAGGAGGAAGTCCATATTCTAAAGATGCTATGTAAGTTTCATCTACATACATCGCCTCTTCATCTCCTGCTGTCCTTTTAGCTGCTTGAGCCTCAAAACGAGATCTTTGTTCATTTGGATCTATCAATTCAGAAAAAGCATTAGCTAATTCTCTTCCACCTATAATGGCTTCAAATCTTTCTGCTACTCCTTCAACCGAACGACTTTTTCTAGCCAAAGGAGAGACTTCTACTGGATGATCCACAACAAAAACAGGATCCCATAATTCAGATTCAGTTGTTTTTTCATATATTTCTAAAAGTATTTTTCCACTTCCCCAATTGTCTTCTATGGCAATATCAAAACTTTTA
>JAJYPT010000097.1 GCA_021795135.1 Actinomycetes bacterium | reverse complement strand
GAGTCAAAAAATTCCTTTAGAAAAATTACCGGACCCCCTTGCTGAGGCAATACCTGTAGCACTAGGACAAACTCATCGTAAAAATCCAACCTCTCCAAAAACCGGAGGAGCTGCTGGCAATGCCAGAATAACTGCTTGGTCGGGTATCTTGTTACTTATACTTTTATTTTTAGAAGGGCTAACTCTAGTATCTATAAGACACTTTGTTCAGTGGCACATTATCTTAGGCACTTTAATGATACCTCCAACCCTACTAAAAATAGCTACTACTTTTTGGCGTTTCATTCGTTATTACAGTGGAAATAGACAATATAAAATTGCTGGACCTCCACCTTTAGTATTGAGATTACTTGGTCCTTTTATGATAATTAGCACTCTTGGAGTGCTAGGCAGTGGAATAGCTTTGGTTTTTCTAGGACCTCTAAAATCAACACAAAGCCTTATAACAATTGCAGGGATTTCAATTAGCATGATCCAATTGCACAAAATTATCTTCGTTATTTGGTTTATTGTAACTACCTTCCATGTACTTGGACGATTTATACCTGCTATCCAAAATAGTTTTTTGCAACTGGGGGGTAAAATAGCTGGATGGAGATTTCGTGCTCTTGCTATTTATTTAGCAGTTGTAACTGGAGTAATGGCTTCAATATTTGTATTAGACACAACAACTTCATGGCAAAGTTTTCTAATATTACACAAAGGAATTCACAAGCTTTTATCTCATTAGTTAAAATGTATCGATAACTATATTTGCCACCTTAAAACCTAGCTGAGAATTCAAGCAGCTAAATTTAGCGAACCTTTGGCATTTATGCAGTTGTCTTTGGTTCTCAATATAGTGGCAAACAACTTCTAAAGGGATTCCAAGGCAAAAAGGAAACTACTTAGGCAACAAATAAGAAAATCTGCTTTTAGGAGCTGGAATAATCTCGCCAATACAACTACGGGTGGAGTGGTTTTGTTGGAAGATCGATACGCCATATTATGAATTCTAGATTATCGAAAATACATTTTTCTCAGGCCATAGACTCCCGCGGGATAACGCAAAACTAAAGTCATGGGCTTTCCACCCAACCCTATTTTGGTAAATTCTTTAAATAGGAAAGTTTTAAAACTAATCTATTAAAAGTACAAAGGGTGAATTCTGCTGCATAATCTCTACTTACTACGTCATGCTAAATCTGACTGGAATCCAACATCAAACGACCACGATAGACCTTTGAACCAGCGAGGAATAAAAGAGGCGAAGAAAATAGCTCGATATATCCAGACCTATGAGATAGCACCACAGCTTATAATTTGTTCTTCTGCCAAAAGAACTCAAGAAACTTTGCACATTATTAATCCCTTTATAAATCCCGAACCCCAAATTTATATTGAAGCCCAAGTATATACTTTTGATCCTTCAAAACTACTTGAACGAATAGCCAAAATCCCTCCTGAGTTTAGCTCAGTGATGATTATTGGCCACAGCCCTGCTCTTCAACAACTTAGTCTTTACCTAACTAAACCCAACCAAATTAGATTACAGCTACGAGAAAGCTTTCCCACTTCTTGCTTGGCTATTTTAGACATCCAGGATAAATCTTGGAATCAAATACAATCCCAAGATGCTCAACTAAGTGCTTTTATAAAACCAAATGATCTCAATTAAAATTATTTTAGAGTCATCATTGATAGAGTTGAAGTTTATTTAATATTCCCTAGAGGGAACTATCTATTTCAACAACTAACGAATCAGTAGGGGTGGCAAATAAGAATCCTTGAATAAAGTCACACTGAAATTTTTTGAGGTAATTATATTGCTCGATAGTTTCTACCCCTTCTGCGATAACTTTGGCACCAATTTGATGGGCCATAGTAACAATTGCAAAAACAATTGCTTGGTCTTCAGAACTTTTTTCCAAATTGGCGATAAGGCTAATATCTATTTTTAAAAATTCTATGGGTAATGCTCTAAGGTATTGTAAAGACGAATAGCCAACTCCATAATCATCTATAGATAAACTAACGCCTAGATTATGTAGTTTCTTGAGCAACAAAAAGACTGAGTTTTCATTAGACATAACTATGCTTTCTGTTATTTCTAAAACTAAACAAGCAGGAGGTATTGCATAACGATTGAGCGCTGAACAAACTGTTAGAAAAAAACTATCGTCTTCTAGCTGTAACATAGAGACATTAACAGCTATTTTAGCTGGAGTGCCTACTTTGTCTCTATGTTTAGACGAAGCTTCACAAGCTTGATTCAATACCTGTTCACCAAGTTGTTTTATAAGCCCACTTTCTTCACAATAAGACAAAAACATATTCGGCTTCAGCAGTCCTTGAGTTGGATGTTGCCAACGAACCAAAGCTTCATAACTACTTATTTTTTTGCTATCTGTATCAATTACTGCTTGATAATAGACCACGAATTCTTCTTTTCTAATAGCAGAACGCAACTGAGTATACATTGCCAAACGTCCTGTTAGATCTTTTCGTAGTCCTTCTTCAAAAATTTCAGTTTGTCCCCCACCTTTGCGTTTAGCATAATACATAGCAGTATCTGCATCTGCTAGTAGCAGTTCTGGGTTTGGAGTAGTGATCTTACCAACTGCTATACCTATACTGAAAGAAAAAATAAATTCTGTATTTTCTATAAATATAGGTTCTTGCATAACATCATGAATACGACTAGCAATAGCTACAGATTTTTTTTGAACATTGTCTCCTTTGAGTAATAATACAAATTCATCCCCACCAACTCGAGCAACTATATCTTTACTGCGAAGTATAGAACGCAAGCGGGAAGCTATTTGGATCAACAAAGCATCTCCAGCATCGTGGCCGAGGCTGTCATTTATTATTTTAAATTTGTCTATATCTAAAGAAAGTATTCCTAAGTCTTTTTGCTCATCATCTAAAGAGACAAAAAGATCTGTTATTTGCTTATACAAAAGTCGTCTATTTGGCAGACCAGTCAAAGAGTCATACATAGTTTGGTCAACCAAAGCAGCTTCTATTTGCTTATATTGGGTAATATCATGCCAATTTAAAACTAGACCTTTGATGTCCAAATGGTCTAATAAATTGGTGGTGGTTATAGAAAACCATCTCCAAGTACCATCTTTATGAAGAACTTGGACTTGTATATTTTCACTATATGAAAAGTGGTCACATACCCTAGATATTACTCTTTGATAATTTTCAATTTGATTGGCATTTACATATTCAAAGATACTCTTACCCACCAATTCAGAATCTTCATAGCCCAATAAAGCATGACAAGATGGACTGGCAAAAGTAATTACTTTGTCTTTGTTGGCTATGACAACCCCATCAGAAGAATATTCCATCAAACTTCTAAATTTGGCATTTATTTGGCTATCTATTTCGTCAATGGGTGAATTTATTTCTCTTATTACTGCTGTAAAGAGCATTTGGTCTTGAAGCAAAAGTTTTCCTATAGCTATCTTTACCGAAATAAGAGTTCCATCAGAACGTAAAGCTTTTACTTTTTCACTGTCGTTCATCAAACGATGATCAACAGCTTCTTTTCTAAATTTTTTTATCAATTCTAAATGTTGTTTTCGAGTTGATTTGGGTAATAAAATATCAATGCTTTGACCAAGTAATTCAGAAGCATCATAAATAAAAAGTTCTTGGGCTGCTCTGTTTGCGAGCAATATCTTTTGAGAAGAATCGATGACTACCATAGCGTCATTGGACACATAAAGTACATTCTCTAAAAGCGAACTTGCTATTGGAGAACTGATTGTGTTTTTACCAAAAGACTCAACTTGTCTAGCATCCATAGTAGTTCATCGACACAATTAGAAAATTAGTTAAGCTGAGCTAGTATAAGATTGGATTTTTTACATTTAATTTATTTATATATTTTTTTATGCCATATATATATATAAATTGGTTTTAAAATTCTACATTATATATCTTATTTTCTAATTGATATATAATTAATAAAGAACAAAAACATGAACCAACATTTTAAAAACTCATCTTTTCCCGAACTAAAACAAGATCCAATATGGAAAACTATTTACGAAGCCTTAGAAGCAGCTCATAGTTTTCTTAAAATGGATGTAACATTTCTTGGTCAATTTTATGGGGATAAGGAATTTTATAGATCAATAATTGGAGATGGTAAGTCTTTTGGGTTAGAAGAAAATCTATCTTTACCCAAAGCTGAGACATATTGCCAAGCCATGATTGAGGGTCGTATTGGCTCTGTTATCCCAAATACGGCTAATGATCCTGTCTTAATGAATTTAAAAATAACCCAAGAGGCCCAAATTGGAAAATTTATAGGCGCACCCATACATCTGCCATATGGAAAAATCTATGGAGCTTTATGTGGACTTGGACACAAGACCGATCTGTCTTTGGGACTTAGAGAAGAACGCTTTTTGAAGTTACTAGCATCGGTAATACAAAATGGATTAAGTACACAAAAAGAAGATTCTTTTATTATGAACCCTTTGTTGGTTTCTTAATCTGATTTGTAGCACTAGCTGTGAATCGCAAAACTAGCAAAACATTGTAAAGGTAGAAAAATTGCCTTGTTGTATTTTCTAGTATTTTGGCTGGTTTATCTTATAGAGAGGTAGAGAGGATCTTTCACAAGAAGATAACTCTTATCTTTTTTCCTAACCTAAACCAAACATAAAGAAGCCCTCAATCACATGTGGATATAGTAATAGCTATTGATAGCATTAGCAGCAGTTACTACCCTAACTGCTGCTTTGCCACCTATATTTATTCCCATATTCTATGGAGGAAGTACTCAAGATCTTCAATCTGTAATTATCTGTTCTTGATAAAACTAGATCCTTTTGTATATAAATAATAAGTTTTTGCCACTTGGTTATTTTTTATCCCTTTTTGTGACCTTTTTTAAAATGCATTGGTACGATTTTACTTACCCCAGTAAGTCCATTTACACTTACAATTTGTGCTTTTGTCGTCTTGGAAGCTTTTATAAATACTTTATAAATAGGTACATGTTTTTTAGTTCCAACCAATCGCAATCTTAAATCTGTTGGGTTGGATACATGCAAAGTTCCCTCAGCATCTGTTATTGCTTGCATGGCTGTTATTTTAGGACTAGTGTAAGTATTTTTAATCTTATGGTGAGGAATTACAGCCTTAGCAGCTCCTGTTAAGCCATTAACTACAGCTATATGAGCAGCCCCGGGGGTAGGGGGTTTTACAAATATATGATAAATCGGAACATGTTGTTTGTTTCCGGTCAAACGCAGAGATAAATTTGATGGATTTGTTATGTGTAATACCCCTAATCCATCTGTGATTGCTTGGGTGCTAGACACAGTTGGAGAACTATAGCTATAAGGGGTCTTTTTTTTACTGCCAGTTTTATAAGCAGTAGAAACATTAGCACTTGTTAGGCGAATATTGGAATTGCCAATATTGGGATTACCTAAAACCCCTATCGCTCCAATAGTTCCTGCAACCATAGCTGTAGTTACAGAACCTATACTAATAGCTTTTATTTTTTTAGATATCATGAGTAAAATTTCTCCTATATAGACCTCAATATGTATAACTTTAGATATCTATTCTTTGTAAAAGCTATGAAGAAACTGAGAATAGGCGTAATAGATAGCTTAAATTTGATACTAGAACTAAAAATCCTAAGTAGTTTCAGAACAATACCTCTAGAGGTATATATAGAAAATAATGATAGTTTTAGTAAAAATGCTCATACCCCAAAGTAGACAATTTTCTAAATGACCCAAGATCCAAGAGGAACAAAACAGGCTAATGTTGCCTCACGTTTTGCAGATTTTCCATTTCATTTTTGGATATTGGTAGTTTTGACAGGGATAGTTGCTGGAATTGGGGCGATTGTGATGATGGCTATACTACATGGCATTCAACATCTATCTTTTCAGTACCACAAGGGGGAATTTTCTACAGCTGTAGCACATCATAGCAACCTAAGAAGAGTCCTCGTTTTAGCTTCTGGGGGCTTTATTAGCGGAGTTGGGCTTTGGATAATGCACAAAAACAAAGCAGGCACAGGAGGAGAGCCTACTCAAGTAGTATGGCAAAGATCGGGCAAGTTATCTTTTGTCAGAACTTTTCTAAGTGGTGCTTTGTCAGAACTAACAGTAGGCACTGGAGGATCTTTGGGAAGAGAAGCTGCTCCTCAGCGTTTTGGGGCAGCTTCAGCAGCTGTTTTTGGACGCCGGTTTAATCTTAGTTTAGAACAAAGAGCTGTATTGATTGCTTGTGGAGCAGGTGCTGGAATTGGAGCTGTATATAATGTTCCTCTAGCTGGAGCAATATTTGCAGTAGAGCTCTATTTAGGTACAGTTTCAATACCAATTGTACTTTCTGCTATAACAACTTCTTCTATAGCAACTGCCATAGGGTGGCTTGGTTTACATGACCGCCCACTATATGTGGTTCCCTCACTTACAAAGCCAACTTTATCATTGATAATTTTTGCAATCATTGCAGGACCCATTATCGGTTTAGTTTCTGTTTTGTATATAAAATCTATTGTTTGGGCAAATGACCACAAAGCAAAAGGTCGCTCTTTGCTTGTGCTTCCATTGATAATATTTGCAGGCTTGGGAGTAATATCAATTAAATATCCTCTTTTGTTAGGAAATGGCCGTGATTTAGCCCAGTTTGCTTTTACAAAAACTAATGGTTTAGCTATATTTGCAATACTTGCAGTTCTAAAG
>JAJYPT010000096.1 GCA_021795135.1 Actinomycetes bacterium | reverse complement strand
TTACCTACAAAAGGCGAGAGAGTTTTAGTAGGTCCAGGGGAAAATGCTGGAGTGATTGATGCTGGTGGTGGAGTTGCAATAGCAATTAGAATTGAAAGCCATAATCATCCTTCTGCTATTGAGCCTTTTCAAGGTGCTGCAACTGGAGTGGGCGGAATAATAAGGGATATATTTAGCGTTGGTGCTCGTCCAATTGCTTTATTAGATTCTTTGAAATTTGGACCTTTAGACGACCCTAGGAATCGTTGGATTTTCGAAGGAGTAGTTAGTGGAATTTCTAGTTATGGAAATTCTGTAGGTGTTCCAACTGTAGGAGGAGAGCTAGATTTTTCTTCTTGTTATTCAGATAATCCTTTGGTCAATGTTGCTTGTTTAGGGGTAATGCCTAAATCTCGATTGGTATTGGCCCAAGCAACTGGAGTTGGAAATCTCGTAGTTTTATTTGGTTCTTTGACCGGGCGTGATGGAATTGGGGGAGTAAGTGTTTTAGCCTCTGCAGGCTTTAAAAAATCTAACTCCAAAGATGCATTATCAGATGCTGAAAAAAATTTAGCTCGAACCAACGACGAAGACGACAAACGCAGCAGTGTTCAAGTGGGAGATCCTTTTGAAGAAAAGATACTTATAGAGGCCTGTTTGGAATTACAACAAGCTGGTTTGGTGGTAGGTATCCAAGATCTAGGAGGAGCAGGTCTTAGTTCTGCTTTGAGTGAGACTGCCTCTAGAGGTGGAGTTGGTATGGATATCAACGTAAATGCCGTACCTTTGCGAGAACCTGGAATGGCTCCTTATGAGATTCTAACTAGTGAGTCACAAGAAAGAATGTTGGCAATAGTTACTCCCCAAGACCTCGAACAAGTCTTAGCTGTGTGTAAAAAGTGGGGAATTGAAGCTGCAGTAATTGCAAAGGTTGTCCAAGGAGACAGTCTTAGAGTTTTAGATGGATGGGATGGACAAATATTGGCAGATATCCCTGCTTCTTTTTTGCATGACGCATCTCCTGTTTGTGAACGCCCTTTGAAAGAGCCTGAAAATTTTCAACTTATAAAAAGTGATAACGCTCAATTTGATAAGCCCTTAGATTGTGCTAAGGATTTACTTGCTTTGTTGCAAGATCCATCTTGGGTCTACAAACAATATGACAGGCATTTATTTTTAAATACAGTTTCTGAAGATGGCTCTGATGCGGCTGTGCTTTTGTTGAAAGCTCCAGGTCTAGACATACAAGAAAAAGACCTTATTGGAACTAAGGACAATTTCAGCAAAAAAGCAGATGCCATTGCATTATCTGCTGATTCAAATCCTAGATGGGTATCGTTAGATCCTTACAAGGGAACAGCTTTAATAGTGGCTGAATCGGTCCTTAATTTAGCTTGTGCGGGCGCCGAAGCTGTAGCTTTAGTAAATTGCCTCAACTATGGTAATCCAGAGCATCCTGAGGTAATGTGGCAGTTTTCAGAATCTATAGATGGAATGGCTCATGCATGTAAGTCTTTCAATTTGCCAGTAGTGGGGGGCAATGTAAGTTTTTATAATGAAAGTGGAGGCAAAGATATAGATCCAAGCCCAGTTGTAACGACACTGGGTTTAATAGATAAACTCAACAAGAGACCTCCTAGTCCAAGACTTTTTCCAAACGCACAAATTTTGTTGATAGGTCCAGAATCTGAAAACCTTGCTGGATCTGCTTGGGCAGATGTTATTCACAGATACAGAGGTGGATCTCTTGCTGAATTAGATGTTCAAATGCATCAAAAAGTAGTATCTGGAGTAATAGAGCTTCTCAAGGCGGACCTTGTTTTGGGTATTCATGACATATCACAAGGAGGCTTAGGAGTTGCATTGGTTGAGATGGCAATTAGGTCAAAAATAGGTTTTGTGGTAGATGGAATAAATTACAAGGAACTTTTTTCAGAAGCTCCTTCAAGGGTAATAATTTGTACTAATAAAGCTGAAGAAATTTTGTCTTATTGTCAAGATAATTCAATTCCAGCTAAAACCTTGGGTATAGCTAAAGGCACTGATTTGATTATAAAAGACTTAGTTAAATTAGACTTAGGTCAAGTAAGTGCCCAAATAGGTCTTCCTAAGGAATTTATACCAAGCCAAGTTTGAAAGTTATTTTGTAGTTTTAGAAAAAGCTTTTTCTAAAACTACAAAATAACCAATAATAACTTTTCATTCTCATCTTGGATATCCTTATTTGCTTTTATTAGCTGCCCAAATAATAACTACAGACCAAGTATTTAGAGACAGATTTGTTTGAGTCTATCTAAAACTATATTTGGCACCTCAAGATCTCCATATCCTATGCCTATTTGAAGTTTTGGTTTGTAACTGCCATGATAATCAGAGCCTCCTGTTGGAACTAAGCCTGTTCTAGATGTTATTTCAGCTAGTTCTTCTCGTAAGGATTGACTATAAGATGAGTAATAGCATTCCACTCCTCCAAGACCAAGATGAGACATTTTTATCAATATTTGTTCTAATTCTGATTTTTCTATATTGCTCCTAAGTGGATGGGCAAATACAGCAACCCCCCCACTTTGGTTTATGACTTCAATTACTTGAGAAACATCAGGGCTATTTCTGTCAATATAGGCAATTTTTCCTCTTGCCAAATAAAGATCAAAAGCTTGTTGAATGGAGCTGACTTTGTTTTGTTGCATCAGAATAGCTGCTATATGAGGTTTACCTATTATTGCGCCTTTAGCTTGTTCATAGAGCTGATCAAAGTCAATTTTGATGCCAATTTCTTGGAGTTTTTCTAAAGTCATTAAATTACGTTCATGTCTAGTTGCTTGTATAGTTTTTAAATATTCAAGCAATCCATTTTGTATAGGTTGAAAAAAATAGCCCAAGATGTGAACAGATTTATTTTCCCATTGGGCATTTATTTCACAAGCTGTGATAACTTCTAGACCTAATTTTTCGCCATAGTTTTTGGCTTGCTCACATCCTTGTACGGTGTCGTGGTCACTCAAAGCAATAGCTTTGCAGTTGTTAGATATTGCTAGTTCAATAATTTTTTCAACCGAATCAGATCCGTCTGAAATCATAGAGTGAATGTGAAGGTCGATCATTTTATTTTTAGTATAGGTCATTGATATTGTTTCCACTAGCTCCTTGGTTTGTGTAACAATATATAAGTGACAAGTCATGTCGATTCAAGTGTGGAATTAGAACTCGGGGATGACTCTCCCAAAGAAGCTTGTGGAGTCTTTGGAGTTTATGCACCGGGTGAATCTGTAGCTTTACTTACCTTTGATGGCCTTTATGCTCTTCAGCATAGGGGTCAAGAGTCAGCTGGAATGGCTGTAAGTGACGGAGGAACCATTACCGTAGTCAAAGATATGGGTCTTGTAACCAATGTCTTTGATGAGCGAAATTTAGCGCCCCTTCAAGGATATTTAGCAGTAGGTCATACTCGTTACTCAACTACTGGATCAAGCACTTGGCGTAATGCCCAGCCTTCTTATCGTTCTGTTGGTGAAGCTGGGTTTGCTCTGGCTCATAATGGGAACCTAACCAATACAACAGCTTTAGCTCAAGAAGCTGGAATGTTGCCTGGAGTAGTTGCTAGTGATAGTGATCTTATGGCTGAATTGATATCTTTGGGTTCTCCAGAAGATGATTTGAGTCGAAGTGATGGACGAGATCTAGAAACTGTCTTAATGCAAGTATTACCAAAATTAGAAGGCGCATTTTCTCTTGCTTTGATGGATGCATCTCATCTTATAGGAGTAAGAGATCCTAATGGCTTTAGGCCTCTATGTCTAGGCCAACTTCCTGGGGGTGGGTGGGTTTTAGCTTCGGAAAGTCCTGCTTTGGATGTAATAGGCGCCCAATTTGTTAGAGAATTAGACCCAGGAGAAATGGTTGTAATAGATGCTAGTGGGATTAGATCCATGCGTCCGTTTGCTCTTGAGAGGATAAATCCCAAACTTTGCATATTTGAATTTGTTTATTTTGCTCGTCCTGATTCAAATTTATATGGGAAAGAAGTACACGGGGCTAGGCGTAGGATGGGAGAGCTATTAGCTCAACAAGCTCCAGTAGAAGCAGATTTAGTTATGGGTGTTCCCGATTCGGGGGTTCCAGCTGCAGAAGGATTTTCTCGTTTTTCTGGAATTCCATATGGTCAAGGTTTAGTAAAAAATCGTTATATAGGAAGAACTTTTATTGCTCCCACTCAAGAAGCTAGAGCCCGTGGGGTAAGAAGAAAACTCAATCCACTAAAAGAAAATATTTTTGGAAAGCGTTTGGTCGTAGTAGATGATTCCATTGTAAGAGGAACCACCACTAGGGCAATGGTGAAAATGCTCAGAGAAGCTGGTGCTAAAGAAATCCACATGAGAGTTTCTTCACCTCCTTATCGCTGGCCTTGTTTTTATGGGATAGATACAGGAAGCAGCTCAGAGTTGTTGGCAGCCAAACTTTCCTTAGAAGAAATTCAAAAGTACCTAGAGGTTGACTCAATAGCTTATTTATCATTAGAAAATTTGGAAAAAGCCATAGATGCTCCCGGAGCTGGATTTTGTAACGCTTGTTTGACTGGTAATTATCCTGTTAAAATCCCTACTTCTTGGGACAAAAATTTATTGGAGATTACCTCTAGTGGTCGCTAACGAATCTAAAAAAGGTCTAACTTATAAAGATGCAGGAGTAGATATTGAAGCAGGAGCCAAGGCAGTAGAGGCAATTTCTTCTACTGTAAAGTCTACTTATACAAAAGGAGTCCTTGGATCTTTAGGAAGCTTTGGTGGTCTATTTTCTTTAGCTGAATCTAATTTAGTAGATCCAGTTTTGGTCTCTGGGACAGATGGGGTTGGAACTAAGTCTCTTATAGCAATGGCTTTGGGTCGTTTTGACACTATTGGTATTGATTTAGTTGCAATGTGTGTAGATGACATAGTTTGTCATGGAGCAAAACCTTTATTTTTCTTGGATTATATTTCTACTTCTAATTTAAATACAGATCAAGTATCTGAGCTTGTCAAAGGTATGGCATTGGGCTGCCAACAAGCACAGTGTGCTTTATTAGGAGGAGAAATGGCTGAACATCCTGGAGTTTTAGATGGTCAGCATTTTGATTTAGCAGGTTTTGCAGTAGGAGTAGTTGAACGAAGCGAACTTATAGATCCCAATTCAATAAATATAGGTGATGTAGTTATAGGAATTAGTTCTCCAGGGCTTAGAAGTAATGGGTATTCTTTAGCTAGAAAAGTACTTTTAGATCTTGGTCAGTTATCTTTAGATTCTCCAGCTTATGAAGGTGCAAGTGAAACACTTGGACAAGAGTTACTGAGACCTTCTGTTATCTATTCTCCTGCTTTGTTAAAGATGATTCAAAAATTTGGGAAAAGAAAACTAAAAACAAACTCAGGAATAGCAGCTATTGCTCATATTACTGGTGGGGGAATTGTTCATAATTTACAAAGAGTCCTTCCAAGTGGTCATGACATAGTTATAAATAGAAATTCTTGGTCTGTTCCTGCTATTTTTTCCTATATCCAACAACTAGGAGCAATTTCTAATTCTGAGATGGAAAAAGTATTCAATTTAGGTATTGGGGCAGCAATTGTCATCTCCAAAGAACAAGCCGATTCTGCTATGTCATATCTAAAAGACTTAGGGCATGATTCTTGGATTATTGGAAATGTTATAGATGGTAATCAAAAAGTATTTTTAAAGGACTAAGTAAGTGGTAAATATTTCTGAAGAGACTCTTTTAGGTTTAAAAAACCATTTACTTGCCCATTCTGTCAAAACCGGTGATTTTATTCTAAAATCTGGAAAACACAGTTCTTGGTTTATAGATGCCAAACAAACTCTAACCCGTCCTGAGGGAATGTTGCTCGCTGTGGAGGCTATTTTGGCTATTCTACCCCCCGAGACAACTGCTATAGGAGGTTTGACTATGGGGGCAGATCCAGTAGCATTTGCAACAGCTGCAGTTGCAGCTACTAAAAATTTAAAAATGAAAAGCTTTAGTGTTAGAAAACAAGAAAAAGGCTATGGACAAAAAGGACGCATAGCGGGGGCTTTAGAGGCTGGAGATTTAGTTGTAGTTGTAGAAGATACCGTTACTAGAGGTACTTCTTTACTCGAAGCAGCCCAAGCAGTCAAAGATCATGGAGCCATTCCCATATTGGCTTTAGCTGTAGTAGATAGAGGCGGAACGGTTCAAGAGATGGCCTCAAAACAAGGAATAAAATTTCAATGCCTATTATCTGCACCAGATTTAGGTTTTGAATATGAAGGTGGATAAGTTTTTAGTAATCCTTTTGCTTTAAATACTTGTTGCTTTAGCTAACAGTTATTTTTAAACCGAGTTCTACTGAGACTTCCAAGACTTGTTTTATTTGTCTAGATATTTATAACTATAAAAACTAAAAGAACAAACATAAGAAATGGTTCAATTGGGCTATTTATTAGTTAATTTTTCTAGCTTAGTCTTAATATGGATAGTTATGGAAGACTTACCAGTAAAATTTACAGAAGGTAGACATGGAAGACAAAAAGACTTCAAAGGAGTTACTCACTCCAGCAGAAGTAGCTGAAATATTTAGAGTAAGCCCCAAAACAGTTAGTCGTTGGGCAAAAGAAGGAAAAATTTCCTCGGTAACAACCTTGGGTGGTCACCGTCGTTTCTATTCAGAAGAAGTTAGTAGACTAAAAAATCAAAAATAATTTTTTTATTTTAGACTACTAACTTCTTCG
>JAJYPT010000095.1 GCA_021795135.1 Actinomycetes bacterium | reverse complement strand
AACCATTAGATAACTATTATCACTCAATAGTATACAATCGCCTATTATACCTAAACAATCCAATCAGAAAATTATCTGGGCTCAACTGATATTTTCACCAATAAATACAATAAATGAGAAAAAATAAATGTACCTGTTGGCATTGACTCCCACTCAAGGTGGTTTTCTCGCTTTGGCAGCTTTTTTAGCTGGAGCTCTAAATACAGTAGCAGGAGGAGGATCTTTAATTTCTTTTCCAGCTTTGCTTGCAATGGGATATCCAGCTGTAATAGCAAGAGTAACTAACACAGCTGCTCTTTGGCCTGGATATATTGGGGGGGCTGTCTCGTATAAAAAAGAAATACTAAAACAAAGTGAAAATACTATATCTTTAGGATCTATAGCTATTTTAGGATCTATTTTGGGCTCTGGAGCTCTTCTTATAGCACCTGCTAAATTATTCGTGGCCTTAGCTCCTTATTTGATTTTGCTTGCTTGTTTTTTATTATTTTTTCAACCAAAAATTACGACCATAATAAAAAACAAGCAAGCCTATAACTTAGACAAAACAGGCTCCAAAGCTCGTTCTCGTTGGAATGTTTATCTAGGAACCTTACTTGCTGGAATTTATGGAGCTTATTTTGGAGCTGGTCTTGGAATTGTATTACTAGCTATTTTAGGAACTTTTTTACCTCAAAATCTTCAATCTTCTAATGGACTCAAAAACTTCCTCTCTTTGACTATAAACACAGTAGCTTTGGTGGCTTTTGTAGCTTTTGGTCCAATAGCTTGGAGCGCTGTCTTGATTATGGTAACTGCTAGTCTTGTAGGCGGATACACAGGAGGCTACATAACGCGTAGATTGAGTCCTAAATTATTGCGCGCAGCAATTATAATTTTTGGAATTGGAGTTAGTATGGCAATGATTTTCAAGCTCTAGAAAAAACAGCTACAAATAATTTATTCAATTGGAGCCTTTTGCTTCAAAACTTTTATAAATTCTCTCATCCAACTAGGATGGTCAGGCCAAGCTCTAGCACTTACCATTGTCCCATCGACTACTCCACCTCCGTCTATAAAAGTAGCTCCAGCAGCTATAACATCTGGCTCAAGGGCTGGATAAGCTGCCATGGATCTACCCTTGAGAGAAGTTGAACTAGCCATAATCAACGCCCCATGACAAAGATGAGCAATCGGGTCATCTTGGGTAAAAAAGTGAGAAACAATCCTTTGTACATCTTTATCGTTTCTTAAATATTCAGGAGCTCTACCCCCAGGAATAACAAGAGCTACATAATCATTAGGATCTACATCTTTGAATGCCAAATCTGCTGGCCAGGTGTATCCTAGTTTTTCTGTATAAGTATCAAAACCATCTACAAAATCATGAACTACAAATTGAAGTTTCTTTTTGGAAAGAGCTGCAATTTCAACATCATAACCCTCTTCCAAAAGCCTTTGATATGGATACATAACTTCTAAAGATTCACCAGCATCACCTGTGATAATCAAAACTTTAGGTGCCATGAGGTCTCCTTTGGTTAGTGGATAATTGCATTATAATGACCTGATAAGAAAAGCTGTCAAAAAATCTAAAAATAACTTAGTGAAATTATTTGGAGAGCAATAAATATTAGCCTATTCAATTTTTTTATGTATCAATTCATATAGTTTTATGTGATAAAATTCGCTTAAGTTATAAATAGTTAACCAATCACTTTATGCATGACATTCATCATGCAGTTGTAGCTCTGGCCTTCCAAGAATATAGCTATCAACTCCCAAGAGGAGTATCATGACCAAAGACAACCACAAGACTAGAATAAGAAGTTCATCTTTACGTCTTTTGCTAGTAAAACAAACTGGTTCTGACACCTCCCCAATATTTAATACAATAAAAAATAAATTAAATTCTGTAGACATTGTCACAACATCCAATTTCCTAGATGTATTAGCAACACCAAAACAAAAATATGACATTATTATTGTCGACTTATTATCAATTGAGACAGACCAAGAAGATCTTGTATCTAAGATAAGCCACCACAGTCCAGATACAGCCTTGATTGTACTCAATGGTCCCAAAGAGCAAAATTTCGGTTCAAAAATCATCGTAGCAGGAGCAGATAATTATTTTGCTAAAGATTCCTATGATTCAAACGTTTTGACCTTTGCAATTTTATCTTCTATAGAACAAAGACAAGTACAATTAGCCCAAGATTCACTAGCAATAACCGACACTGTCATACAAGACGTTCAAAAACGCGGGGAAATCAATATAGCTAAACTAGGTCCTCAAAATAATAATTCAGCCATAAGCTCTTCTTATACTAAGGCTGATTTAAAACAAGCTTTGGATCGAGAAGAATTCGTATTATATTATCAACCAATCATAGATCTTAAAAAGGGAACTGTAAGTAGTCTAGAAGCTCTGATTCGTTGGCAACACCCAACAAATGGGCTGGTTGGACCTGATCTTTTTATACCTTTTGCTGAAAGTACCAATCAAATAATAGAACTTGGAGCATGGGTATTAGAAAAAGCATGCAAACAACTCCAAGTTTGGAATAGTCAAGGTTTAGATATTGAAATGGCTATCAATTTATCTCCTCACCAAATTACTAGTCCGGGATTAATTCATACCTTGACCCGGATTTTAGATGATACACAAATTAAACCCACTAGCTTGACACTTGAAGTAACAGAATCAGCCATCATAGAAGATGCAGAACTAGCCGCCACTGTATTAAATAAAATTACCTCTTTGGGCATTTCAATTGCAATTGATGACTTTGGAACAGGATATAGTTCTCTAGTTTACCTCAAACGCTATCATATTAGGGCATTGAAAATAGACCGTTCATTTACATCTGGCATAGGCGCAGCTACAGAAGACAGAGCCATTACTGCAAGTATCATAAAATTAGCAAAAGCCGTTAATGGATCTTCAATTGCTGAAGGAATTGAGACTAAAGAACAATACGATATTTTGCGTTCCTTATCCTGTACTTATGGACAAGGATGGTTCTTTAGCAAAGCTGTTCCATCTGAAGAAATACCTAATTCAATCTCTAGGTGCGAAGCTAATTTATTACAATTCAAATCTAATAAAACACCTATGGTCTCTAGAAGCAAAGTCGCAGACCAAAGAGACAACTTAGCTGATCAAAGAGATAAATTGGCAGACCAAAGAGATAAATTGGCAGACCAAAGAGATAAATTGGCAGACCAAAGAGATAAAAAACTTCCAGATGAAAATAATTTGTCCAAAGAACAACGTTCCCATGACAATCTTGAACGTCACATAGCTCAAAATATTCGAGGGAATAATTCAGATGAACGAACCTTAGCTGAACTAGAGCGCGATACAGTAAAAGATGATAGACATGATGCTAGAGAAAAACGCTGCTTTCAAGAGAACAAAGAACAAAACACAAAAGATGAAAACTAAAAAATTTATCTTAAGTCTATACATCTCTCTAGACTGAAAAAATTTTTAAAGTTGATAAAAATCACAGATCCATCTTATTGATGAAAATCAAGAAATTGAAAAAATAGTAATATCAAAGATTTGAAATTCCAAAGCAATTTTTTTAAAAAGAGACTCAAGAAAAATCACTAGTTATATTACAATATTTAAAAATAAGATAGATAGATTCCCTTCGAGGCACTTTGTTTAAAGTTGTGAATTTCTAAGTTCATAACTAAAAATAAAATTATAGTTTTGTGCTTCTTAATTAATTTAATGATTTTTACACACACCCAAACCAGAGTGTTTAAATAAAACAAAATCTAGTTCATGGATTTTAGAAAAGGTTTAATATGAAAAATTCTAATAATAGCAAAAAGTTCTTTATAATTTTTTTGGCTGTTATTTTACTACTTCTACTTATAGATTTTGCCCATATAATATTTGTCACAATTCTTGGATTAATTTTAACCATAATCATGTTCATAGGAATTGTTATCTATATAATTCCTTCGCTACTAGCACTTTTGCGCCATAATAAAAAAACAGGTCTAATAGCTATAATCAATATATTTTTAGGATGGTCAATCATAGGCTGGATCATTGCTTTGACAATGTCTTTATCTTCTAAATATTCTCCTTCTAAAATTTAGTCTTTTGGTGAGCTAAGACTAATAGATCTAGCTAGCATTGCCCGCCGAATAGCTATTAGAGTCCAAATTGCCTCTGTGGCTCCAAAGGGCCATGCATTAGATAAAAAACCATAAATACTTGATAAAAAACACCCAAAAGCAAAAGTAAAAGTAAATTTATAATGTCGCTGTTCAAAGCCATACATTGCCATCATAAAGACTAAAGATACAACTCCAAATAATGTGATCATAAAATTTACCTTTTTTCAAATATATTAAGAAAAAATTATCCCAAAAAATTCTAATTCTACACAAGAAATAAAATATCCCCACTTTTAATCTCAAAAAGATAATTTAGATAGGTGTTCCCAAAATGACTCCAAAGAAGGAATTTTGTTCCCCTTCCTTCTAACGGCTTTGAATTTACGAGATACAGAAGGTCTATTTAGTTCCATTATTATAATTGAGTTATTTATCAAATCATTTTCTATAATAGTTTTAGATATAACCCCATAACCCATTCCAGCTAAAATCGCTGATCTAATTGCTTCAGCTCCACCAAATTCATAAACAGATCCTTTTTTATATGATGGACCAATAACTCTAGCAGCTAAAGCTTCTGTCCCAGACCCAGGTTCTCGAGACAAATATCTATAATTTAGTAAATCTTTTGAATCTATATTTTCCAACTTTGCCAATTCATGATTAGCACTGACTGCAGCGACTAAAACATCTTGTTCTACAATTAAAGTATCTAAGGTGTCATAAGGGATTTTTCCTTCAATTATTGCACAATCTACATATCCATCAATGAGTCTTTTTAAAGCAGTTTCGCTATTGTCTAACTCTACTTTTATCTCTATACCTTTATAAGAATCAGCAAAAGGAGCTAAATTCTTTGGGAGCCAATGTATACCTACGGTATGAGAAGCTGCTATAGATAAGGTGCCCAGCTCTAATCCTTTATAAGAATTTGCAAGTTCTTCTACTACTTGAACAGATAGGAGAACCTCTAGACAAGGTTGCATAAGACTTTTACCTACAGAACTAAGATATATTCTCCTGCCTTGTCTTTCGAAAAGTTGTACTCCAAGATTTTTTTCTAATGTCTTTAACTGCTGGCTAACTGCTGCTTGAGATAAATAAAGTTCCTCAGAAGCTTTTGTAAGATGCTCAAGGCGTCCTAATACTAAAAATGTTCTCAACTGATCTAAAGATATTTTAGAATCCGAGATTAATTTTAAAAATTTTTCCTGCATAACTCCAAACTAGACCATTGTTCGGAATTTATAAACAAATTGATAAAAATGTTTTGTTAGACTAAATGATTTTTCACTTCTAATCTTATTACAAAGCCTAATTTAATTCGATTGAAAGGAAACAGATGCAAACTCATCAGTCCTCAACTGTTGGGCTACCAATGCAAAAAGCCCGTATTTTTAATATTTTTCCTGAGCTAGAACACCCTAAGTTTATTATCCGACATCTATCTCCGAACTGGTTTGCATCCATTATGGGAACTGGCATAGTCGCAAATGCTGGAGCTTTATTGCCAATTCATATAATGGGGATCAAAACCTTTACAACTTATTTATGGATAGCAGATACATTCTTGTTATTTATTCTTAGTTTGACAACTTTGACACAGTGGATTATGTATCCTAGCGAAGCTAAAAAAACTTTTTTAGACCCTGCTATAGCACAGTTTTACGGAGCACCTCCGATGGCATTTTTGACTGTTGGAACTGGTTTTATGCTTATTGGATCCAAAGTTATCAATCCACATATTGCCCTAGATATGGCTTTTGTTCTTTGGACAATAGGTGCTACGACTGGCCTAGCTACAGCTATAGGAATACCTTTTTTAATGTTTAGCATTCACAATTTCAAACCTGAACAGACATATGCAACTTGGTTAATGCCAGTAGTTCCAGGGGTAGTGGCATCTGGAGCAAGTGCATTGTTATTGCCTCACTTGCCTACAGGACAATTCCAATTAGATTTTTTACTACTAAACTATATGTTATTTGGATCAAGTATGGTTATGGCTGCCATCATAATCGTGATGTTGTATTCAAGATTGATGTACCACAAATTATGTTCTTGCCAAATTGTCCCTACTTTATGGATAGTACTTGGTCCAATAGGAACTTCAATTGGAGCAATTAACTTATTAGCTAATTCTTCTAAAACAATACTGCCTCAAGTAGCAAATAGCCTTAGTGCGATAGGAATCTTTTATGGACTTAGCCTATGGGGATTTGGAATTTTATGGCTTTTGCTTTCGGCTATCGTAACTTTCAAAACAGCAAAAAATCATTTGCCATTTTCTTTGACCTGGTGGGCTTTTACTTTTCCTCTTGGGGTATTTACAACTGGAACTTTTGAATTAGCGCTAAAAACCAACTCACATCTTCTTGCTTATATCGGAGTATTTCTATACTTTGGGCTAATTGGAGCTTGGGCAATAGTGGCAACTCTTACCGCTAAAGGAACCTATCTAGGACACTTATTTGCTACAAGTCCAACTAAAATTCAAATCCAACTAGATCAAAAGCAAGCATGATATTTGGAATAAATTTTATTTCTTACCAAAAAGACTTACTCTTGAATTTTTGCACTTGAAAAAGTTTTTCTTCCTCTAGCTCTAGCTACAATACCAATTACAATTAGAGCTAGAGGATAAATGAGATTAGAGCCAAAAGAGACAATAAATATTAAAGAAATTATACAAGTTCCAAT
>JAJYPT010000094.1 GCA_021795135.1 Actinomycetes bacterium | reverse complement strand
ATCTTACTGTTCCAAAAAAAGTACTCACATTACATATAAAAGAAAGTCGAATCCCAATCCCCATCAACAAACCGCCAACGGCTGCTAAAACCCATTCCAAACGAGTAGAAGGTAGGCGTAGCTTGAAATCTTTTCCAACTATAGAACCAAATAGCCCTCCAGCAAATAGACCTAGGCTAATCCATAGCTTCCAATATAAAGGATCTATAAAAAAAGCTTGGCCATTCCAAAAAGGAAGAGCTTTTAGTAAGTGTTTACCCATCAAAGCATAAGCCAAAAGACCCGTAATTTCAGTTTCTCCCCCACCAACTGTCCAAGGTTCCATTACTAAATAGAAAAAACCCACTAGCAAGCCTATAATCAACATGGCATACATAGGATCTATAGGTTCTTTAAACACCCTCCACAGTAGGTCTTTTTGAGAATTATCATTAGATTCTAAAGAAGAATTTAAATTTAACGATGGCGTTGAAGACATATCTTTGTCTAACGTAGTTTTCATATCCTGACCCCCGACTTATTACTGGATATAAAGATTATGGCTTATATATTGACTGGTTTTTATAAAAGGGTCAAGGGTGTTACCAGCACGTTTAATGGTTTTTTACATAGAAATAGGTGTTTAGAATTATCTAAACACCTATTTCTATTATCCTATAGTGGGAATATATTAGAGTGCATATATATGCATATTTATACTTCAATAAGATAAAAATATTTATTTTTCATCTTATTTGTCTCTATTTTGTCTCTATTTGCAAAATTATTAGACAATTGCAACATTGACCACAAATAGAGGTTATATTTGCATAGTGGAAACCACGGGGAGTGGCGCAGTTTGGCAGCGTACCTGCTTTGGGAGCAGGGGGTCGGGGGTTCAAATCCCCCCTCCCCGACCAATTTTAGCCATATAGATTAAAATTTTGCACTAAAATAGTTTCCATGCGGGTGTAGCTCAACGGTAGAGTCCCAGCCTTCCAAGCTGGTTACGCGGGTTCGATTCCCGTCACCCGCTCTCATTCCAATTGAGCTAGATTTTTAAGCACTTAGTTTTTCGATTAGTGCCTCAGAAAACGCCTCTAGATCATCTGGCTTCCTACTTGTTACTAGGTTCCCATCTAGGTGAACTTGTTCATCAACCCAATGTCCACCAGCATTTTCTATATCTGTTTTCAAGCTAGGCCAAGAGGTAATAGTTTTTCCCTTCAGTTCTCCTGTTTCTACCAAAGTCCAAGGTCCATGACAAATAGCGGCTACAGGCTTAGATGAGGCCATAAAAGACTTAGCAAAAGCAACTGCTTTTGGATCAGTACGCAACTGATCAGGATTTGCCACTCCACCTGGAAGAACTAGGGCGTCAAAATCTTCAGGATTAGCGTTAGAAGTTGTATAATCCACTTTAAAAGTTTTGCTTTTATCAAGATGATTAAAAGCTTGAGTTTCACCTTCTTGAGGTGCTATCAAAAAAGGCTGACCGCCTGCTTGCTTGACCTTTTCCCACGGCTTTGTTAATTCGACTTCTTCTACTCCTTCATTAGCAACCATAAAAGCTACTTTTGCACCATTTAATGATTTCATTTTTCTCCTTTTTTTATCTTAGGTAACAGATCAGAAAGTTTTAATCACCTATTTGAATTCATCGCAAATAGACCACTGAATACAAAAAAAATAGGTTTGTATTAATTAATTCCCTTTAGGCATCTGGGTAAACCTTGTTTGTGTATGTAATAAAAAATAATCATATGGGGAATAACCAAGCTATAACATAAAGAAGTAATTAACAATTTTAGAGAAAGTTGTTTAATAATTTCTCTATATAATAAGGGTTAATTTTTATTATATTTTATTTGTATTAAATAAAATACTAGACAGTTATAGTTAGTTTATATGGTAAATAAAGTTTAGTTTTTACTAGGTTTAGAAAATTATATATAGGGCAAAAAAGGACTAGCTTTAAAATTTTTATAGAAAAGGAAGGTAGAAAAATTATGGGTTCTGTTGAAGAAGGAAAAGGAAAACTAAAAAAAGCAGCGGGGGACATCTTAGATAATCCCGATTTGAAAAATGAAGGTCAAGCTCAAGTAGATAAAGCAAAAGCAGAACAAGATGCTCAGGCTGAAAAAGAAAAAGCTGCTCGTCATGAAAGAGAAGCAGACAATCATGAACATATTCAACGTTCTGAACAATCTAAGAAAATTTAGTTTTTAATTTTTCCTAGATTTTAATTGATCTTAAAAAAGGAGAACCACAATGGGTCTTATATTGGCAATTTTACTTCTGGCAATAATATTTGGAGTTTTAGGATTTAGCTTACATATTTTATGGGTAGCTGCTGGAATCCTTTTGGTAGTTTGGTTACTAGGGTTTATCATTCGAGGAGCCGAGGGTTCTCGTTGGTATCGATGGTAACTACAATATTTTCTAAAAGTTAAATACAAATGAGCGCATTAGCGCTCATTTGTATTTAACTTTTAGAAAATAAAAACTATTTGACTAATAAAGTCTCCACTCTTGAGCAGACAAAAGTTTACCCCTCTATACTTAGTCTTTAACCATTAAATAATTAAACTATTGGGATAGTTATAAGATCAAGGGGGTTTATGGAGGTCAATAATCCTACTCCTACAACATCTGCACCAACTCCTCCTCTCAATACAAAGCCTCTTTGGAGGGGAGTAATTCATGAAGTAGCTTTTTTTGTATCATTGGTTTCAGGACCTGCACTAATTCTTGAAGCTCATGGAGCCAAAGCAAAAATCGCAGTTTCTATATATGCTTTTTGCATTACAGCCTTATTTGGTTTTAGCGCTTTGCTTCATCGTAGATACTGGTCACCAAAGGGAAGAAAAAGGATGCGCCGCATTGACCATTCGATGATCTTCCTGGCAATTGCTGGAACATATACCCCTATAGTAACTTTGGCTTTAAGCGGATTTTGGAGCCACTTCTTATTGGTTCTAGTTTGGAGCGGTGCAGCCGTAGGTATAGTTATCAAATCAATATGGATTGATGCACCTAAATGGCTTGCAGCTATTGCCTATAGTGTAGTTGGATGGGCGGCAATTTTAGCAGCTCCAGAATTAATCTCAAGATTAGGCACAGGTGGCTTCTCTTTGCTTATAATAGGAGGGATCCTCTATACCCTAGGAGCAGCTGTTTACGCCTCTCGATGGCCTAACCCTAATCCAAAAGTTTTTGGATTTCATGAAGTATTCCACACATTTGTAACAATTGCAGCAATTACCCATTATTTGGTTATTGCCATATTTGTTCTCCCAGGCGTTAACTAAACTACCAGAAGGTAAAGATGTCAGTAATAAAAATAAATGCAATAACTGTTCCTAATGATCCAGATAGCAGCTTCGATCTCAAGCAACGTTTTGAACAACAAGCTGGATCAGTGGGAGAAATAGAAGGCTTTGAAAGCTTTGAACTTTTAAAACCCAATGATGATAAAAATACTTGGTTGGTAATTTCACGTTGGGCTGACGAACAATCATTTCAATCTTGGCTGAGCTCTTCTTCTTTTGCAAAAAGTCATGCTTCAATAGCTCAAATGCCCAAACCTGAAGGATTCAGCAGTGCCCTTTGGTCATTTGAAACCGCTCTATCTAGTTCTGATTCTTCAAAGTAGCTACTATGGCATTTAGATCAGATATTAGAAATATTGCAATAATTGCTCACGTCGACCATGGAAAAACAACCTTGGTGGATGCAATGCTTTGGCAATCAGGAGTATTTAGAGAAAACCAAGATATAGCTTTACGAGTGATGGATTCTATGGATCTTGAACGAGAAAAAGGTATAACTATCTTGGCTAAAAATACTGCCATTAGATACAAAGACGTCAAAATAAACATTGTAGATACTCCTGGTCACGCAGACTTTGGTGGCGAAGTAGAACGAGCTTTAGCTATGGTCGATGGTGTTTTATTATTAGTTGACTCCAGTGAAGGTCCTTTACCTCAAACACGTTTTGTTTTAAAAAAGACCCTTGAGGCAAAACTTCCAGTCATCTTAGTAATCAATAAAGTTGATCGTCCAGATGCCCGTATTTCAGATGTTATCGATGAAGTATATGAACTATTTTTAGAACTTGGGGCTGAAGAGTCTCAAATCGAATTTCCTATTCTTTATACCAATGCAAAAGCTGGAACTGCTTCATTGGATCAGGAAAAACAAACTGAAAACTTAGAAATACTTTTCGAAACCTTACTAGAGACCATACCTCCTCCTGAATTTGAAGAAAATCACCCCTTACAAGCCATTGTTACCAACTTAGATTCTTCACCCTATATTGGCAGATTGGCTGTTTGTAGGATTTTGCATGGAGAAATTAGGAAAGGCCAGCAAATAGCTTGGTGTCATTCCAATGGGGCAATAGAAAGAGCAAAAATAACCGAGTTGTTTACAACCGAGGCTTTCAATAGAGTCGAAGCTCCTTCTGCTAGAGAAGGCGAAATTATAGCCTTGGCTGGAATTAGCGAAGTTACCGTAGGAGATACTCTTTGCGATATTGATGATCCTAGACCTTTAGACTTTTTCGAGCCAGATGAACCGAGCTTGGCAATGACTCTGGGGGTTAATACTTCTCCCCTAGTTGGACAAGATGGAACTAAATTGACAGCGCGACTACTCAAAGATCGGCTAGAACAAGAATTAATTGGTAATGTATCAATTCGCTTGTATCCAACAGAACGAAGCGATACATGGGAAGTTCAAGGACGAGGAGAATTACAACTTGCAATCTTGGTTGAAACTATTAGACGAGAAGGATTTGAGCTTACAGTAGGCAAACCTCAAGTCCTTACTAAACAAATAGATGGAAAACTTCATGAGCCTATAGAACGTCTTATACTCGATATTCCAGAAGAGTATTTAGGAGCAGCTCATAGTGTTTTGGCTGTTCGAAAAAGTAGGATGCAAGAGACAAAAACAATCAGTCAAGGATGGCTTAGACTTGAATATTTAATTCCAGCAAGAGGCCTAATAGGATTGCGTAGCGAACTCCTTACCGAAACCAAAGGAACAGCCCAAGTACATCATTTATTTGAAGCATATGAACCTTGGCAAGGAGAAATCAAATCCCGCGCCACAGGAAGCTTAGTTTCAGATAGAAAGGGTACAACTACTGCTTATTCTTTAGCAAACCTTCAAGAAAGAGGAGAGCTATTTGTTGCTCCTGGAGTAGAAGTATACGAAGGGATGATAATTGGGGAAAACAGTAGAGCAGGAGATATGGATGTAAATCCAACTAAACCCAAAAAGCTTACCAATATGAGAGCTGCTGCTTCTGATGATTTTACCCATCTCAGTCCTCCTAAAAAACTATCTTTAGAAGCTTCTTTGGAATTTATTCAAGATGATGAATGTGTAGAAGTAACGCCTTTGTCTGTAAGGCTAAGAAAAACAATTTTGTCTCAAGCTGAGAGATCTAAAGCCAGCTCAAGACAAAGAAAAAGTACTTCTTAACTCTCTAGTAAAGCCTCTCCAACAGCTTCTTTCAAAGTAGAAGCGGAAGGATTTTGCCCACTAAAGATAACTTTTCTACTACTATTTATAACAACAATAGTGTTATTTGCTTTTAGGTTATAGATACGAGGTATTTTAGGATTATTTTGTAAATAAAATTCATAATTTAAATTATGAATTTTATTTACAAAATTCTTTAAGGAATTGGTGTTAACCTTAGAACCAATACCAATTCCAACTACTTTTGTGTTAGCAAAATACTTTGACTGAATACTAACTAATTCATTAGCTTGTTTTAAACAAATAGCACAAGAATTAAAAGTGGTAAAAAAAAGAACCGTATCTTGATTTGATCCAACTGGGACTGAAAGCTTTTTACCCGATACTGAAGTAACTGAAAATCTAGGAGCTAAACCTCCTGGTTTAGGCCCAGATATAACCCCTGTTTTCTGGCTATATTTTCCACTTGCATAATAAGAAACTATAGCAATAGCTCCAGCTATCAAAAACGTCCCGATTACCAAAAAACCCAGAACAAACCGACCTTTTGACTTGGCTGAAGTTGTTTTTGTCATTTATCTCATTATTTTAATTTAAATGTCTAAATTCAACCAAATATATTATCTTCTAAATGGCTTTGTTGATTCCACTTAGAAATACCAGCTATACCATGTTCTGAAGATAAAACACTTATTGAAGCTGGACTTAGCTGTAATTTGCCCCCTACAGAAGGCTCTAAAGACATCCACCGGGCAGCTAAAATACGCAATAAGTGACCATGAGCAAAAATTATATGAGGTCCTTTATCTGACTTTAGACTAGATATTACTCTATCTACCCGCTGAGCTATTTGATCTAAGGTCTCCCCGTTAATAACACCTTGCTCCCAAACATTCCAACTGGGTCTTTCTTGCTGAATTTCTAGAGTAGTCTTACCTTCGTAGTCACCATAATCCCACTCCACTAAATCATTATTAATTTCAACAGAGCTAGGCTCGAACCCTGCCAAAAAACAGGTGTCTAGAGCTCGAGATAAAGGACTTGACAAAACTCTTTGAAAAGATATCCCTTGAAGAACTTTGCCTACTTTTTTAGCCTGATCGATGCCAAAGCTGTCCAATTCAACATCTGTACGTCCTGTATGTTTGCCAGACAGGCTCCAAGTAGTTTGACCGTGGCGAACTAAAACTATATTAGGAATAAACATATATATCTATATATTAGTGCAAAAACTCGATTATAACCTTTACATCATCGACATTATGCTCAAAAGCCTGTTCAAAATTATCAATATGGACTTTTCGAGTGATAATTTTTCCGAGCCAATCCTTATCTGCTTTATCTAAAGCTTTTGCTGCC
>JAJYPT010000093.1 GCA_021795135.1 Actinomycetes bacterium | reverse complement strand
AATATATTGAGCAATTTTAATTCGTTCGTCTGGTTCTTTTTTCAAGGTAGCACCATCGACTCCAAATACAAGAGTTACCTCAATTTGCGCACGACCTTCTTCTACAAACGGTGCTGGATTTCCATAACGATTTAGAGGATTTCGAGTTAGATTGAATCTATCTTCAGCGGGGTTAGAACCAATTTGGGGATCAAAGGAATGGCAAACCAAACCCACTCCTTGGAAGATGAGATCATAATCCTTTGCTACTTTTCGCTCTAAATTCCACATTAGTCCCATAAAAGCTGTAATCGAAGGAAATCCCCATGTTAAAGGAGAAGAAATTACGTTGACATTTTGGACACGTAAACGTGGTAAAACAAGCAAGCCAGCAACGTTTGAAAGCCTAGGCATTTGTAATCTCTGATGATTCTAATAAACGTAATTCCATATCAAGTTCTTTACGCCAGATTTCATCATCAAGAGTATCCATCCAAAAAGCTTGCTCAATATCTCCAAGGGGTAAATTGTCACCTAACATACGATTCATCCAATTAGAAAAACGATGACGGATTTCTTTTTCCCAGCCCCCTTGTCTCCATTGAATTGCAAAATTAGAATCAAAAAAACAACGTTGAGGATCTAGCCAAAGCTGTTCGGATATAGACAACTCGCAACGAGAGGTCCATCCAGGAGTCAACTCTTGAAATTGCAATCTATATTGATATAATTCACCGATAATTTCTTCAAGTAAATCATCTCGGTAGTTTCGGGTTTCAAAAGTTTTAGGTGGATCTGACTCTAAAAAATGTTTCAATTTCTTAATAATTCTATTAACTTCGGGCAACTTGCCAAATAGATCAAAGATGCTCCTTTGTCCACGAGGTTCTTTTACTTGTGTTGATTTCCATACTGGAGGAACTGATGCAAGTAGGTAGTTCTCTCCTTGACGTTTAGAATTTAAAAAACTGATATTTTGAGGCTTAGTACCCCCAAATTTTTGAATTTTGTAATTTGGATATTCATGTAATTCTATATCACTGTATTCATTATCTTTTTTGGACTGGCGGACCTTTGTAGATATTTCTCCAAAAAGGTCTTCTCTAATAATTTGATAGATATAATACGAAAGCGAGCTCGGGTATAATGGAGAAAATAAACAATATTGATTATTGTCAACTGGGTCATCACCTACTAGCCAATATATTTGTTTAGCATAAACATGAGAGGTAGGAATAGATGATTTTGGTTTTATTATAGTTATAAAATCATTTATCAAATTATTGGCTTTTTCCCTATCGCTACTCAAAGCAGTTGCGATACTAGAATCTTTATTTTGCATTAATGTCAGCAAGCTCTGACCATTATTCTCTAACTGTAAAAAATTATATATCCTAAAGTATGCAGCACTTCCTATCATATCAGGAGTAAGATTTTGCCCTAAACAGTGGGTTCCTACTAATGGATGTCGTTTTAATAAACTAGGTGGACAGAACAAATTGGTACCCTTGGCTTCCGGATGGATAGCTTTTAGGATGTGTGTAGCTGGTTGAAGATTACTAGCATTTTTAGAAGATTGTTCGATCCAATCATTAAATAGACTGGTTATTTCAGCTTCAGATAAGTTAGAAGTGAGTTTTAATTTTAATTTTTCTTTTAGAAAATCATCAATAAGTATCTTGATCTGATGGTGCGCTTCAGTACCTAATTCATCATCCATATCTTGTTTTACCATAATGTGTCAATGATTTCTATTAGCCTTATGAAATATATTTCCTAAGGCTAATTTTTAACAGTAAATCCAAGTATTGGATGAGAACGCCAGCCATATGTACTTTCAGGCAAAGAAATTGTTCCAAAACGTTTAGCACAAGTGCTAAGAGAGAGATCACGTTGTTCAGCTAAGTTGCTTAGAAGAGTTATATAATCGAAATCATTCCAGGGTTCTATATTGGAAGTATGCAAATCAATATTTATACGATAGTTTTTGGAATTGTCTACCTTTATATACTCTGATTTGTAATTTTTAGGGTCCAATCTATAAGCCAATTCGTAGTCATCATCTTCTTCTTTAGGTAATAACACCAGATCAACTCTACGCAGAGTTTCTTTACGAAATGGTTGTTCTTTTTGTAAAAGTCCACTCAACATTGACAAAGGTTGAGTCCACCAGGTATAAGCTCCTAATGGGGGAGTATTTGAAACGCCAGAACGGCGCTCTCGATCCGTAAGGGTTTTACTTGGTGATCGAAGCATGGTTTTTCTCAATCTCACATGTTCTATATCTACAAGACTATTTTTTGCATCTAAATCTTGGGGATTTCTTGCAACTATACGGGGTCGAGAATCAATAATTGTACGCTCTTGTTCAGTTAATAAAGCTACTAAGGATCTCTTAGAAAGAGAGAACTCTTTATTCTCAAATCCCGGATGCCAGTAAGAAGGCTGATTGTTTTGTTGAGTCATACTTTTTAAATTATGGTCAAACACTAAGATGTTAGCATTATTACATACGTCAAAGCGATGGCGATGAACCCTACCGGCAATTTGAATCAAAGACCGCATTGAAGATGGTTCTACTATAGCCCAATCATAATCGTGATCCCTACCTACTTCTGTTATGGGAGATCCAAGTACAATAAATAACTGGTTTGTTTCTTTGTTTCTATCTATCCGCTGGCGGATGTCATGCAAATCAAATACTCCACCAGGATCATGACGATCTAACGCTTTATCTAGTCGATTTTCAATAGCAGACCGTATCAAAAGAGGATATTGAGAATGGTAGACACATAAATGAACACGATAGTTTTTAGGGATACTAAGCTTATAAATTTCTAATGCAATTTCAAAAATAGGATTAATATTAGCTAATCGCACTAAACCAAAGCTTACTTTTTTATTACTCAAAGGGTCATCATTACAATGCAAATGATGCAACCCAATAGAGCTATCAATAATTTGTTGAGCAAAGACAGTATGAATATTGTCAGATTTATTTGAATCAAAGCGTAAAGGAATCAATTCACTACGTCTAATTATGGGAGCTTTTGCAAGATTCTTAGAACGTCTTTCTACAAATTTTTGATGGAAGTTAGAAAATGATTCTACGTTTTCACATTCGTATTCTTCGCATCCAAATTCATCTACCCATACTGAACAAATATTTGACACCTCATTCGATCGTTCTCCCCGGTTGCGTTGAAATTGAGTGCGTCCCTCCCTATAGGCATCAAACATACCCTGAACTAGAGCTGGAGGAAGCGTTGCCGAAGATATAAGAACTCGACATCCTAATAATCCAGCCCAATAGATCAAGCGAGAAACTGCATTTAAATCATCTATATCATAATCATCTAATTCATCAAGCGCCAAATCTCCACTAAGAAGACGTAACATTGGAGCTATTTGGTGCCCTCCCCGAGTACTTTCTGTTGCAGGTATTAATTGATCAATGGTACATATCAACAATGGGGCTATTATAAGTGACCTACTCTGCGGGTCAGCAAGAACCCGGTTGAATATGGGGTAATTTTCTAAAGCTTCATAAAGAATATGTCCATCTTCTTCCACAAGCGGAGCTATAGATTCTGAACCTGTCGTTTCAGCTTGTTTACGAAAGTGTTTATACAAATCGGAACTTGCCATGCTACCTATACGGATAGCAACCTCATCTTCTCCTAGTGAAAGGCGTTCTCTATATTCATTTCCTGTTTGTTGAGTTAGGGTACGAAGACCAAGAGCGAAAGCGCATCGCATGCCTTGTTCTGGATCAGATAAAGAATACATTATTCGGGCATTGGCTAATGTTTTACCACTGCCAGTTGATGCCATGTTGACGATAAAAGCACCTTGGTTTGCAGAACGACTACGGATACCTTCCCCTAATTCTGCTGCTTTATCCTGCCAGCGATACTTTTCATCTTTACTCCGCTGGCGAAGCCCTTTATGCCTTACTATATGTGGCAATTGTTTAGTCGAACGCGGCAGCAAATGAATAACTTGACCGTTCATGCTTTCTACGCCCAATAAATGTTCATCTAGACGTTGTTTTACTTTATGTGTATGACGATCAGTATTAGCAAAAATAGGATAATCTAAAGCGCCAAAACGTATGTTACTTGGAAGACTAGAATAAGCGTGATCTGCCAACATTAAGCTTAGTCGGGAAAGGTGCATAACGTAAGGGTTAGACAACCAATCTTCTTGTTGATAATTTTGACGAATGAGCAACTTTTTTGCAAGTTGGCTTGCTTTATTGCGCCAAGCAAATGTCACTACGGGTAAACCATGTTTAAAATTCCAGTAGGTCTTTACCTTTGAGAGAGGAGTTTCTTGTAAAAATTGGTTCCAAGAAGATGTAATACATTGTGGAAGGTCATTTAGTATCTCCGGAGAAAAACCATCGGGATGTTTATTAGATTGAGGAACTGGTAGACGATGATGAGATAGAACCAACCATCCAATAGCTTGAGCTAATGGTGACATATGAGTAAACGGATTAGAAGATGTTGCATCTATACCATCTCTTTGAAGTCTGTTGGTCCAACTCAAAAAATCATTGTCGCTAGGGTTAGCTAATCGCTTCAACCAAACTTCATCTTGATCTACATCAACAAAAGCCTGAAATAGACGTAATGAAATCCATTCATGTCTATAAAGGTTTGTCTCCATAGAAGGAACTACTAATCGTTTTTGAAATGCTTCACATGCTTTTCCTAGATCATGGAGAAGCGCTGCTAAAGAAGAAAGGAGATAAATATCTTGTAATGTGTGCCAATCATTTTCATCATCACGACGTAGTATTTCACGTTTTGTAATATTTGTTGGAACCGATCCTTGAGCATTGAAACGTTTTGTATCTCCTACTATCCACAAGAGTTCGCTATGATCAATTCCTCGTATCCAGTGACATGCAACAGCAGTGTTTTTGCGAGCTGTTTTTCTTAATAACCTACGCAAAGTATCAAGACCATTTTTAGTTATTGGAGTTTGCCATGTTCTGCCGCCTCTTCGCTCAGCAAATTGATCTAATATGCGCCGAGTTTCTTTAAGGGCGTTTCCAGAACATTGGGAAATCAACAATATATTCAATACTCTACCCTGACTGTTTTGGCAATATATTTAAGCGTATCAATCATAAAATCTAAAGATTCAGTACGAGTTAAGCTTTCAATACAAGCCATGCGAAATCCTTTTTCATCATCACCACGCATGGCAGAAATAAATGCTTGGGGAAGAATTACAGCATCTTTTATGAGATCAGCTGCATCAAATACTAAAGCCCCTCGACGAGTTTTCCCATGTAAAACTGCTAAACCATGTGGAAGACCTAAAACCCAAGTAGCAGTAGCACCTAATCCATATGCTAAATAATTTCCATGGTCAAGAAACCTATTTGCAGAATCAGTTCCACCACCTTCTTTTATGCGAGAAAACTCTCCATAGCGGACTGTTTGTGCTACCAATTTAAATAGTTCTTTAGTCAATCGTGCTTCAGAAGTTAGAAGTGCAACATTTTCAGTCACTTGATTTATTTCTTGACGAGAGTTCACCAAGAGTAATTCTAATTTTTTATTGTCTACATTAAATCCGGACTCTTGAAGTTGGCGATTGGTAGTCCAATGTTTTTGTATACGATTCAAACGAGCTAATTGTAACATCTTAGCTGCTTTGAGTCGAGATAAGTCGTCAAACCAAAAACCTACCCAATCTTGTAAATATTCTGTAGGTCTATATTCACTTTGTGGTGAAAGCCACAGTACTTCCACAGCACTGAATAGTGGCGTACCCCCTCCCCCACAAAAACCAATTAATACCCCTGCTTTTCCTAGTTCACGTACGGCCGCTTGAGTAATAGATGTTCCAGTGCCTAAAAGCAAGCTAGTAGTATTAGCAATTGGTATATTCCAATAAGCAGAATATTTTCCCTGATCAGTTACGTATTCAACTCGGCCTCCATTTACCAAAATGCGACAATGTTCTAAATAGTAAATGTTAGCCCGTTTAGAATGAAGGATAGACTTGAGATCTGTGGGTTTTATCTCGTTCAATATCTATATCTTTTCAATATCAGTCGTGTTTATCAAGACAGAAAAACTTACCTACAAGATAGCTATAGTATCTCATAACTAACTTGTATCATTTACCATACGTAAACATTTGATTTGATGGTTCTTCTTTTCTGCCAAATACTATTGCCCTTCAATGTTACAATCGTTTGTCTTAAATAATCAAATTCACTTCCACCAACACCGAATTCTCCATCTAAACCAATAAACCTATTACCGTAGAATATTTCAATCATCTTTAGGCTCCTGTCAGTTTTTTAGCCAATCCAATAATGTTTGCTGCATAGCTCGATGAGGCTATTTGACAGCTTAAAGACGTGGATCCACAGTTGTAAGTTATAAAAGCTCCCGTTGGATTAGTATTAACCCCATCGGCACATAACATTCTTGCCTCAGCATAAGCGCTGTCTATAGGGTTCTTCCTACTAGGTGGATTAGCACCCCCTGGAGGAATTGGTTGAGCATAAGACGCAAAAGTAGCTGATTCAAACTGAGACAGACCCACAGCTCCTGCGGGAGATAGAGCATTTGGATTGTACCCACTCTCGTAGTGTTGTTGAGCTATGAGATAAGCAGGAGACAGATTACAGGGCGAGGCAGCAGCAGCTTGGTTATCGATTGTAACAATTGCCGTTGGTGGTTTTACAACTCCTAGATTAGTAACTGGTCCAAGATTGTATGTAGCACCAGATGAAGAAGTTTTTGAGCTACCACTGCTAGATCCAGCGATTGCGAAAATCAACAACAGAGGCAACATGGCACCAAGGATTATCATTGTCCCAGCAA
>JAJYPT010000092.1 GCA_021795135.1 Actinomycetes bacterium | reverse complement strand
CTACCATCATCAAAGTTACTGCTACGAACTAATCGATCAGCAATAAACCAATTATATAATTATTTCTTTAGTTTCTATTATTTTTTATTGTTATACCCACCACTATAAGTATCGACACCTCTATTTTCTCTTTAGTAATATTTTTTAGAATAATAATTTTTTATATGACAATAAAATTAAAATATTACTCTTTTATATCCATTACATAACTATTTTATTTCAAATATAAACTAGAATTTTATTCATAGATTTTATTCATAGAAGGAGAATTTTTTGAAAATAAATCATATTAATTCAATAAACAATACAAAGCTTAGAAAAGTAACTATTTTGAGCACCGGACTTGTATTTGCCTTAGGAGTATCAGCTTGTGGTTCTAGCTCTGCTCCTACCAACAAAGCAAAAACTAAAGCAGAAGCTCATACTATAGACATAGTTGAGAGAAATCTCAATGGAGTAGATACTCAAATAAGCTTATCTTCTACCGCCAAGGCTCTTCTTGCTAACCAACATGGCTCAATGGCAGCTGTTGCTCCTGCCTCGGTAAACTATGCTTCTACAAGTTCTACCTCTCAAATTCAGTCAATATCATTGCCAATTACAAGTGGAAATTTTGTTTTTGACAAAACCGACCATCATCTAACCGGGATAATTGACCATTCAGGAGGATTTCGTATTACTATGGGATCCAAGCCAGCCATATCTATTACAGATATGAGTATAAATCTAACTACTCATCAAGCCTTGGCAACAATAAATGGAACACCAAACCTTCCAATATTTAGTTTAACTGGAACAGCTGATATAGCTCAGCAAGGAGTTCACAATATAATTTCAGGACTTAGTTTGAATGTATCTGCTAACTCACCTGCTGAAATAAAATCTGCTTTGGGCCAAACCAATAATTCAATTGGAACCATAACCATTACAGCTACTAGCGCTAAATAAAAATACTAGGCTACCTCCCGATAGCCTAGTATTTTTATCACCTTTATTTTATGGGCTATTTTTACATAGCCCATAACAAAGACGTCCATAAGAGAGAATGGGACTCGATTGAAAATCCTTTTCCAAGTCCATAAAGATTTAAACCAGCTTCTCCAAGTTTTATTGGATCAGTTTTACTAACCAAGTCAAAAACATCATACCCACGCATTAGTTTTGCAATATATTGGTAATCTAATTTTCCAAATTCTTCCCAATCAGTAGCTATAACCAAGCCATCAGCATCTTCAACTGCCACATAAGGACTTTCGACTCGAAAAAAAGGAATTGGCTTACCAAAAATATTGGCTAAAGGATCATAAGCTACTACTTCAGCCCCAGCTTCAACCAAGACTTCAGCTAGGCCAATAGCTGGGGAATATCTAGTATCATCTGTTCCGCCTTTGAAACTAAGTCCTAAAAGAGCAATCTTTTTATTAGATAGTCCCCCTAGAACTGTCTCTATTCTTTGAGCTATATCCTCACTACGTTGAGTGTTGACTTTTCTAGCAGCTGAAGCAACTTGAAGATCCAAATTTACAGCTTCACCTACTGCTATAAATCCAGAGATATCCTTTGGAAGACAAGATCCTCCATAACCAGGCCCTGGCTTTAAAAATTGAGAACCTATTCTTTGATCTGCTCCAACTCCAGCTAATACCACCTCTGCATTAGCCCCTACTTTGCTACATAGATCAGCTAATTCATTAGCAAAAGAAATCTTGATTGCCAAAAAGGCATTTGAAGCATATTTAACTAATTCTGCTGAACGACGATCAGTTTTTATAATAGGCCAATCGCTTGGATAGAGCCTATCTAGAGCAACCAAAGAAGGCTCATCAACCCCAAGTACTATCCGATCAGGATTAAAAAAGTCCCAAACAGCATGGCTTTCACGCAAAAATTCGGGATTCGAACAAACATTTACCCTAATTCTATCTTCAGCTGTATCTTGAAATATAAGCTCCAAAGCCTCACAAGACCCAGGCGGTACTGTGCTTTTTACAACAAGAATTAAATCATGATCTGAAGATTGGACTAAAGTACGCCCAGCTTGAGAAAGTTGGCTAAGGTCGGGGTCTCCATCGAAACGAGGAGGGGTGCCTACACACAAAAGTCCTACAGTTGCATTTTCTATAGCTTGGCTTGGGTCACAAGTAAATTTTAATCTTTGGTTTGCTAAATTAGCTTCGACTAATTCTTTGAGTCCTGGTTCATATATAGGAATTTCACCTTGTGAAAGCAAAGATACTTTCTCAGAATCTGCCTCAAGACAATAGACAAAGTGTCCCAATTGTGCCAAACAAGCCGCAGCTGTTAAGCCTACATACCCAGCTCCTACCACACAAAGAGATAAAGGTTCACTTACCTGAGCAGATTTCAAGCCACTATTCATGACTAACCTCACTTTTCTTATTAGATCATTTTCAATTTTGATTACTATCTAAATGCAAAATCTTTTAATTTAATTCTTTTTCCAGTCTTGAACCAAGCTTTAAAACTTGGCTTGCCACATTTATCCAACTATGCTTTGAGGCTATTTCAGAGCCTTTTTTAGCTAAAAGTATTCGTAGATTTTTGTCTTTGGCTAACAGTTTTATAGACTCACAAAGCTCTTGGACTTGGCCCGGGGTAACTAATAGGGCCCCATCTTGGACAAGATCAGAAATACTTTGATAATTTGAAGCAATAACTGGAACTTGGGCTGCCATGGATTCAATAATTTTGAGTGGGGAAAAATAAAATTCTTTTTGAGGCAAAAAAGGAGCTACTGAAATATCCATCAAAGCCAAGTAATTACCCACTGCTTCCATATCAACAGCACCTGTGAAATAAACTTTGATTGAACTAGGAAATTGTAAGGTTAGATCCTCCAGCTTTTGTCGCATGGGTCCTTGCCCTACGATTAGGACGTTTAATGGTATTTGCTTAGAAGCTAGGCTAGCTGCTTCTAACAATACCTCCACTCCATGCCAAGGCTTTAAACTACCTAAAAAACCTACAACTAAATTGTCATTCAAACCCAACTGAGATTTTAATTGAAAGACATCTTCTTTTTTGATTTGGTCCCCTAAAGCTTTTATATCTGCTCCATTAGGTATAACAGTTGCACTTTTGGCACCTAAAGAAAATGCATATTGAGCCAATGGTTGTGAAACTGCAACAACATCTGCTCCTGTTATTGCTGCTGCTTCTTTATCAAAACCTTCTTGTTGGCATGAAAGTCCAAAATGGGCAATACGTTCTGCAGTTACAGGAGCATTTACTTCGACTATACGAGGAACTTTAAATTTTTTAGCCAAAGAAGCCCCGCCTTCAAAAAAAAGACTTAAGCGCTCATATATGAGGTCTATTTTGTCATTTTCTAAAGCTCGACCTACTTCTTGTTCAAATCTATATGCTCCTGCAATACGATTAGCATCTCCGGTTGGACCTTTTGTAATTCCTTCTAAGGGAATATGAAATACTCTTACACCTTTGGGAGCCTCTCCTTGTATTGAAGTAGCATAAATTGTTACTTCAGCTCCCAGTTCTACTAAAGCTTGTGTCATTTTATGTACATGAACAGAAGCACCTTTATGACCACCTATAGCGATGCCGGGATCATAAAGCAAATAAGCAATGCGGGTAGTCACTTTAAATCAAATCCTTTGATCCCAAGTGAATTTGATTTATATTGTTCTATTTCTTCTAAATCATATTCAGTAAAATAATTTGGAATTTTTCCTGGTGAATAAGTATGAACAAAAAGCTCTTTTAGCTCTTTGTGAGCTTGTTTGCGATTCCAATTATTTCTTATTTGTACAACTGCATTCTTTCCAAGTTGGTTTCGCAGTTCCATATTTTGAGCTAAAGTTTTCAAAGCTGCAAAAAGCCCAATGGGATCTTTAGGTCTAACTAAAATCCCATTTATGCCATTTGTTATTACTTCTGGTATGCCAGCAATTGAACTAGCAACTACTGCTTTAGCACAAGCCATTGCTTCTAACAAAGCATTGGGGACTCCATCTTTGTCTCCATTTTCTAATTGGATAGAAGGCTGTATGTAAATATCACACCAGGCCAATTGCTTTATAACTTCTTCATGGTTTATTTCACCTAAAAATTCAACTTCGTCTTTGAGGTCTAATTCAAGGGCCAACTTAGACAAATGTGGTTTCAGCTCTCCACCTCCACATATGCGAAGTTGAAAATCTATTCCTCGTCTTTTCAACATATCTGCTGCATGGAGAAGAAAGCTAATACCTTTTTTTTCCACTAGTCGCCCCACACATAAAAGGTGCAATTTATTGTGAATAAAAAATTTATCTTCAAATGGTCTAAATTCTTCTATGTCTACTCCGTGGGGCATATATACAACATTTGCCCCCGGAGCAATTTTTACCATTTCGTCAAAAGCTCCTCGTGAACAACACAATACAAATTGAGCTGCATATGCTCTATTGGCCAGAGAGGTTTTATCTGTGGTAAATATATCTTTTGCATGTCCAGCAAAAGAAAACCCAATCCCACTAAGATCTGAAGCGTAAGAAATTATCGCTGCTGGAGAATGAGCAAAAGCTGCATGTAGACCATCTACGTTTAGCTTTTTTGCCTCTTTGGCAATAACTGCTCCTTCAAGTAAATGCTTCAATGATTTCAAAGAAAATTTTTTCGATACCATTGTTTTCAAAGCTTTGAATAACCTTTTGGGACTTTTGATCCCAATACAAACCAAAGCTTGTGTTTCTCGAAAAAGACTATCTAAGAAAAAAGAAGAAGGATTGTTATGTAAATACCAGAGAGGACTTTTAACTTTTTTAACTTTGTTTTGTATTACAGACTCTTTTGGGTCCCCTATAGAAAATAGTTTTAGATCAATACCGTTTTGTTCTAAACCAATTATTTCTTCTAAAATAAAAGTTTCCGATAAACGAGGAAATCTCTTAGTCAGATACAAAATTGTCGTTGGTTTGTCCATATCAAACCTCCACTGCCAAAGCTGGAGTAGTGCCCAAAATAGCAGGAGCAAGGCGTTGTAACCCTTTGAGGTCAATTCGACTAAGATCTGGGATAGGGCTTGCGATACTGCGATATAGAGCATCTTGGATGTCTTGTACTGTTCCAGTTTCACCAGAGACCATTTCCAATAGACCTCTTTGTTCGAATTTAGTAGCACGTATTTGTTGTTCTTGTCTTGGCCATATTCTAGGAACAACTACAGGTCGTTTCTGAGCAGAAAGAGCTTCGCACAAAGAGTTATATCCCCCCATAGATACAACAGCTATAGATTTTGTCATTGCATTTACCATCTGGGGTACAAAATCAATAATTTCTATATTAGGATTTCTTCCAATTAGTTCAGCTATCTCATGAGCAGAAGTAGGGTCGATCAAAGGTCCAGTACAAGCAACTACAGGTAAGGCCATTCTCTTAGTAGCCTCTAAAGCTAGCTTCAAGACCTTTGTCCCATCTCCCCCACCGCCAATAGTAATAAGGACATAAGGAGGCTTTGATTCTGGATCAAAATTTACAAGCTTTGAATCTATTCCATAATCTTCATCTTTTCTTCCTAAATACCCCATAAATTGAACTTTGAGGGCAATATCAGGAGGTAGTTCATAAGCAGATATGGGATCAAATATGTCTTGTTGTCCATAGACAAAAATATCTTGATAAACCTCTTGGAGCATCTCATATACACCTAAAGATTCCCAAAGTTTAATAGTTGCCTCAGGAGAATCTACAATGTCTCTCAAACCTAAAATCATACGGGTATGAGATCTAATTTGAGGAACCAATTCTAAAGCATTGCTCAATTCTGATTTAACTCCAGCAGGAGCGTGATCTACTAGCAAAACATCAGGCTTGAATCTTTTTAGAGCTTCGGCAATGATTGAAGAACGAGTCCTTATAAGAAGTGAAAGACTAACTTTGGGCTCCAAAGAACGATATTCATCCACTCCCACCTTTACCAGTGGAGGCAAAGATACAAGCCGGATACCTTTTGGCATATCAAATAAATGAGAAACAGCAGAACCTGAAATCAAAAGGATTTGGACTGAAGGATTTAATTGCAAAATTGAATTTGCAATTACCAAAGAACGACGAAGATGTCCTAGTCCATAACTGTCATGAGCGTATATTGCTATTTTGCTAACCCTAGATCCCTTCAATTTTCTAACTCCATCTTTTGTTTCATCCATTCAATTTGTTGACTAAGACCTTCTTCGAAACTATAAGAAGATCTATATCCCAAAACTTGTTCAGCTTTAGTCAAATTAGACGCTGTGTGGGTTGGATCTCCTTTTGAAACAGATATGTATTCTCTAGGTACAACAGTGCCTAACAATTGCCCAATCAAATCCATTGTTTGATTAATCGTTACTTTTTGACCGCCACCTATGTTGATTGGACCTGAAGCTTGAGGAACTATAGCTGCTAAATAAGAAGCGTGGACTATATCTTTTACAAATGTAAAATCTCTACTTTGTTCTCCATCTCCAAAAATCTTTACTGGCTTAGAACTAAGAGCCGCTTCAATAAAACGCCTAATTGCCATATCTGGACGTTGACGGGGACCAAAGACTGTAAAATAACGCAAAGCTACTGTATTGAGTCCGGCTTGAGAGGCAGATAAAACCATTTTCTCAGCAATAAGCTTTGAATTTCCATAAGGAGAAATGGGTTCTGTAGGACCTTGTTCGGTATAGGGAAGTGGAGCATTTCCATAAACAGATGAAGAAGAAGCAAATACTAATTTTTTTACTTTAGCCCTAAGACAAGCTTCTACCACACGAGCGGTTCCAACTAAATTATCATGAACATAACCTTGATAGTCTTCAAAAGAAAGCCTTACCCCAGGTCGTCCCGCAAGATGAAAAACAACATCAATATCTTGGAAATGAGCTACAA
>JAJYPT010000006.1 GCA_021795135.1 Actinomycetes bacterium | reverse complement strand
TCTGGATATCCTAATAAATTAAATATAGAAAGAATCCCTTTTCTTGAAGCTCTCAAAAGAGTTAAATTACTAGTTCAAGACACTACTTCTCCTATTAGGTTGACTCTTAGTGAAAATAGTGTGGAACTAAGTGTTATAACTCATGAAGTTGGAAGAGCCAGTGAAACAGTTCCAGCAGAATATTCTGGGGAAGAAATGACAATAGCATTTAATCCTAATTATTTAATAGAAGGAACAGAAGCTACTAAATCTAAAAATATTATCATTGAGGCTTTAAATACATTAAAACCAGTAACTTTAAAGCCTGATAACAGTGATGAAAAATTTATTTATTTATTAATGCCTATCAGAATAAATTAAATAAAATATAAAGTGATTTTAAAAAGAATTTGGTTAAAAGATTTTAGAAGTTATTCTAATTTTAAAATAGATAATTTTTCTTCTAATGTAACTCTTGTAACAGGAGAAAATGGTAAAGGAAAAACTAATTTAATAGAAGCAATATATTATATATCTAACCTGAATTCTTTTAGATTTTCTTCTAGGGAGTCTCTTATTAAGAATGGATCAAAAGTATCTTTTATAAGGGCGGAAATTACTAATGGAGAAAGAGAGTTATTAATAGAATCAGAAATTTCTTTATTAGGTAGAGATAAAACTTTAATAAATAAACAAAAAATAATAAGAAATAAAGAAATCAGAAACTATTTTAAGACAATAGTTTTTTCTAATTCTGATATCGAGATAGTAAAAAATGGTCCTTCTTATAGAAGAAATTTTTTAGATGATTTAATGATTGATTTATATCCTAAAATGATCCCAGTTAAACTTGAATTAGAAAAAATACTCAAACATAGATCTAAATTACTAAAAACAATTTCTTATAAATCAGGTAAGGAAGAATTAGATACTTTAGACATATGGAATCAAAAATTATCCGAGGTAGGGGAGCTTATTGTTAAAACTAGAAAAGAAGTTTTAACAATACTTCAACCTGAATTAGAAAAATCATTTTATCAACTTTCTTTTAATGAAAAAAAATTACAAATAGAATATATTTCATCTTGGGAAGGAAGGCTGATAGATGCCCTTCAAAAAACCCAAAAAGAAGATCTACTAAAAGGAATCACATCGGTAGGTCCTCATAGAGATGATTTATCTATTAAAATAAACAATTTGTTTTCTCGAGATCAAGTCTCTCAAGGGCAACAAAGAATTATAGCTATTTCTTTAAAGTTAGCTTCTCATAAGGTAATTAAGAAGCAACTTTCTTTATCCCCATTACTTTTATTAGATGATGTTTTTTCGGAACTAGATGAGATAAGAAGTAAAAAATTATTAGAAAATTTACCTTCTTCTCAAACAATAATTACAGCAGCTCAGATACCTTCTAATATTTTCTCAGAAGTTCCTATTATAAATTTAAATATTATAGGGAATTGATAAATGGAATCAAACGAAGACCCGATAAGAATCAAATATTCTTTATCTAAAATATCTTCTATATTTGGGCTTCCTGATTCTAATCTAATAAACAAAGTTCAAGATAATTGGCCTTCTATAATTGGCAGAGATATTTATATGCATACTAGGTTAATTTCTATAAAAAAATCTACTATGTATATAGAAGTAGATCATTCTTTTTTAATAAAACAAATTAAGTATTTAGAGTCAAATATTGTAGAAAAAATAAGAGATCAATATCCCGAAATAAAAGTAAAAAATATAAAAGTTGTAAATAATAAAAAATTTAATTCATAGCTATAAATATAAATAACAATTATAGCTATGACATGGTATAATTTATGTAATTGTTTTTATTGTCACGATAAAACTTATTCTTATTTAAGAGTGACTAAAGAAAGGCTATAGTGTCTTACGCAGCAAAAGATATTACTATTCTTGAAGGTTTGGAACCTGTTCGTAAAAGACCTGGTATGTATATTGGATCTACTGGAATTACCGGCCTTCATCATTTGGTATGGGAAGTAGTAGACAATGCAGTTGATGAAGCTATGGCAGGTTTTTGTACAGCTATAAAAGTCACTTTATTACCTGATAATAGCTGCAGGGTTGAAGATAATGGAAGAGGAATACCAGTTGATCCTCACCCTCAATATAAAAATAAATCAGCGGCCGAAGTTGTTTTAACAGTTTTACATGCCGGAGGTAAATTTGGAGGTAATGGCTATAAAGTTTCAGGAGGTTTACACGGAGTAGGAGTATCGGTTGTAAATGCTCTTTCGTCTAAATTAACACTTGAAATTTATAGAGATGGAAAACATCATCTATTGGAGTTTAGAGATGGTGGAAAACCAACTGGACCCTTGAAAATAATAGGAAATTCTCCTAAAAAGGCCACTGGTACTATAGTTACTTTTTCTCCCGACCCTACTGTTTTTGAAGAAATTGAATTCCGAGCTCAAACTATTTTAGAAAGAATTCAAACTTATGCTTTTTTAAATAGGGGTTTGGAAATTACTTTCGAAGATCAAAGAGATAAAAATCCCAATAAACAGGTTTTTAAATATGATGGCGGAATTATTGACTATGTAAAACATTTAAATTCTTCTAAAGAATCCTTGTTTAAAAATGTAGGGTATTTTTCTCAGTCAGAAGAAACACAAGAAGTAGAAGTTGCTTTTCAATGGAATACTGGTTTTTATGAGGGAATTCATAGTTTTGCAAATGGTATAGAAACAGCTTTAGGTGGAATGCATGAAGAGGGATTTAAAAAATCCCTAACCAATCTAGTAAATAAATATTCTCGAGCAAAAAACTTTTTAAAAGAAAAAGATGACAATTTAACCGGAGAAGACATAAGAGAAGGTTTAACAGCAATAATTTCAGTTCGACTTCAAGATCCCCAATTTGAAGGTCAAACAAAAGGAAAACTAGGAAATGTTTCTATTAGATCTTTGGTTGAAAAAGCCACTAATGAAAAACTATTTGATTGGTTAGAAGAACACCCATCAGAAGCACGTCAAATTGTACAAAAAGCTATTCAAGCCGCTAGAGCTCGCACAGCCGCTAGACAAGCAAGAGAGTTAATCAGACGAAAATCAGCCCTAGAAGGAGCTGGATTACCTGGAAAATTGCGCGATTGTTCATCTAGGGATAATAGACATACAGAGTTATTTATAGTCGAAGGGGATTCAGCAGGAGGATCTGCTGTTCAAGCTAGAAATCCAGAAAATCAAGCTATTTTACCAATTCGAGGAAAAATTCTCAACGTCGAGCGTGCTAGAGCTGACAAAATGTTGAAAAATACAGAAATACAAGCTTTGATAGCAGCTATAGGTGGAGGACTAGGCGAAGAATTTGATATTTCAAAACTTAGATATAATAAAATAATTTTACTTTGCGATGCTGATGTTGATGGAAGTCACATTAGAACCCTTCTTTTGACTTTTTTCTTTAGGCAAATGAAAGAAATGGTTGAAGCAGGAAATGTTTATATTGCTCAACCCCCTTTGTATTCAACAATTGTTGGAAAAGAAAAAATATATCTAAAAGATGACCTTGAAAAAGATAGATTTGTTTCTAAAAGTACTTCCAAAAAACTAGAATTTCAAAGACTTAAAGGATTAGGAGAAATGGACTTTGAAGAGTTAGGAGATACCACAATGGATGCTTCTAAAAGAACTCTTTTACAAGTCTCAGTAGAACAAGCTGCAGTTGCTGACGAAGTTTTTTCTATTCTTATGGGCGACGACGTAGAACAAAGGCGACATTTTATTCAAACAAATGCTCAAGATGTAAGATTTTTAGACATATAACTTTATTAAATATTTACAGAAAAAAGAGGTGGTTTAGTGACCCATATAGGTGATGGAAGTGAAATCACTATGGGCACCATAGAACCCATAGAAATTCAAGAAGAAATGGAAAAATCTTTCTTGGATTATGCTATGTCGGTAATAGTCTCAAGAGCATTGCCAGATGCTAGAGATGGACTAAAGCCAGTTCATAGAAGGATTCTATTTGGAATGCACGATCTTGGTGTGCGTCCAGATAGACCTCATATGAAATGTGCAAGAATAACCGGTGATGTTATGGGTAGGTTTCATCCTCATGGCAATCAAGCTATTTACGATGCTTTAGCTAGAATGGCCCAAAGTTTTAGCTTAAGACATCCTCTTATTGATGGCCATGGTAATTTTGGTTCCCCAGACGATCCCCCTGCTGCTGAACGATATACCGAGTGTCGTCTAGATCCTCTAGCTCTTAAAATGTTAGAGGGCTTAGATGAAGATACTGTAGATTTTGTAGATAATTATTCGGGAGAAGTACAAGAACCAGTAGTATTACCTGCTCGGTTTCCTAATTTATTAGTTAATGGAAGTCAAGGAATAGCTGTTGGTATGGCAACAAACATACCTCCCCACAATCTTGGAGAAGTTATAGATGCAACAATATATTTAATTGATCATCCCGAAGCTTCTTATGAAGAGTTATCTTCTTTTGTCAAAGGTCCTGATTTTCCTACAGGAGGATTTATTTTAGGTAGATCAGGTATTGTAGATGCCTATCAAACAGGAAGAGGATCAGTACGTATACGCGCTAGAGCAGAAATTGAAGAGACAAAAAGAGGTCAAAGGATAGTAGTTTCTGAAATACCTTATCAAACGAGTATTTCTTCTATAGCTACAAAAATTGAAGAATTAGTTAGAAATCATGATTTAGAAGGTATTAGAGACGTAAACGATGAGTCAGCCAAAGGTAAAACAAAGCTAGTTATAGATTTAAAAAAAGATTTCTCAGCAAATGTAATTTTAAATAATCTCTACAAAATGACCCCTTTGCAAACTAGTTTTGGGGTAAATATTGTTGCTTTAGTAGACGGAATTCCTCGTACATTAAATCTTTCCCAGGCTTTAACAGCTTATATAGATCATCAAATTATAGTAATAACAAGGAGATCTGAGAATAGGTTATTAAAAGCTAAAAATAGAGCTCATATAATCGAAGGTCTTGTTAAGGCTTTAGATTTAATAGATCAAATTATTACTTTAATTCGTTCTTCTAGAGATCGTGCAGATGCTCGTGAAGGATTGATGAACAACCCATTTGATTTTTCTGAAATACAAGCTAATCATATTCTAGATATGACATTGGGTCGTTTAACTCGTTTGGGAAGAACCGAATTAGAAAATGAGCTAACAGCTTTATTGAAAACCATTACGGGATTGGAAGAAATACTAAATAATCCAACACTTTTGAGACAAGTTATAAAAGATGATTTAGAAGAAGTAAAGAAAAAGTTTGCCACTCCCCGTAAAGCTGAAATTATCCAATATTCAGGTGAACTTGTAACAGAAGATTTAATAGAAGATGAAGACCTAGTTTTTACTATGACTAAGTCAGGTTATGTAAAAACAATGTTGGTTGGAACTTTCAAAACTCAAGCAAGAGGTGGGAGAGGTATACAAGGAGCTAAAGTTAAAGAAGAAGATCTTGTAACTCAAATTATACATACAACTTCTCATTCTTATCTTTTATTTTTTTCAAATAAAGGAAGAGTATTTAGATTAAAAGCTCATGAGGTACCAGTAAGAGAACGTTCAGCCAGGGGAACAGCTATTATTAATCTCTTACCTCTAACTCCGGGTGAATCCATTCAAGCAGTAATAGGAACCCGTGAATATCAAGAAGATAAATTTTTAGTTTTTGCTACCAAACAAGGATTAGTCAAAAAGACACCTTTATCAGAATATGATAAAACAAGAAAAGATGGCTTTATTGCTATTAACCTCAAAGAATCAGACGAACTCGTTAAGGTTATACAAACAAATGGTTCTGATGAAATATTTATGGTATCTAAAAAAGGTATGGTAATAAGGTTTTCTGAAGCAGAAGTTAGACCAATGGGAAGAGATGCTTCGGGTGTTCGAGGTATGAAACTAAAAGAATTTGATGAAGTTGTTTCTTTTGATGTAGCAAGAAACGAAGCGGATCTGACTATTATTACTTCTTTGGGTTATGGAAAAAGGACGAAGCTGCATCGTTTCAATACTCAAGCAAGAGGTGGGCAAGGTGTAAGAGGTATTCGTCTTAGTAGTACTAAAGGTGAGGTGGTATCAGCTTTTATGGTAGGAACAGAAGATGAAGTGGTGATGATATCTTCTACAGGAGTTACAATTAGAGTGCCAGTTTTGCAAATATCATCTCAAGGAAGAGATGCGTCTGGAGTTCGAGTAATGAATTTAGATGAAGGTCAAGTGGTAGCTTCAGTTGCTCCAATTTATAATAGTGAAGAAATTAGTTGAATCTCCAACCAATAGATCCTTTTGTTGAAAATAAAAACTCTATTTATAAAGTAAAGATAAAATTTATTAGAATAAAAAGTATTTTTTGGTTTTCATTATTGTTTTATTTAAGTCTTTTAGGAGTCTTTTTTGTTTTTACGCTACTATTGTGGATACTGGGCTCAATAACAGGAGCTGTAGGAAACCTCGAAAATTTAATCACTCAATTATTTGGAATAAGTTCTTTTCATTTTTTTGTAATTAAATTAATAGCCATACTTTTTTTGATAGGTTTGTTTTGGGTTTTTTTTGCCACAACTGTAACTGTTGTATTCGCCTGGTTGTACAATCTTATTTCTAATAAGATTGGTGGAATTGAAGTTGGATTGGAAAAAAGGTTTCATAAGGGGCTATAGCTCAGTCGGTTAGAGCGCAGCACTGATAATGCTGAGGTCGCTGGTTCGATTCCAGCTAGCCCCACTATTACCGTAAAAGTTTAAACCAAGGGGACGTAGCTCAGCTGGTAGAGCACCTGCTTTGCAAGCAGGGGGTCGTGGGTTCGAGTCCCATCGTCTCCACTATAATAATTTGAGGTAATAATGACTATTTTAATAACTGGTGGATCAGGTTTTATAGGGCAAGGCCTTGTAAAATTTCTTTTAGAAAAATCAATACCTGTAAAGGTAGTGGATCTTAATCCATTTCCCAACCCAGATATAGAAACAATCGTTGGGGATTTAAGAGACAATGAAGTAGTAAAAAAAGCAGTACACAAAGTAGAAGGAATTATCCATCTTGCTGCTCTAACTTCTGTTCTTGAATCTATTAAAAACCCTTTTGATGTATATAGAACAAATCTAGAGACAACTTCTTTATTGTTGGAAGCAGGTAGAAGGCAAGAAATACAAAATTTTATACTTGCGTCTACTAATGCTGTTGTAGGTAATAAACTAAATACTAAAATTAACGAAAACTCTTCTCTTAATCCACTTACACCTTATGGGGGAACAAAAGCAGCTTCTGAAATGCTTTTATCAGCTTATGCTTCTTCTTATGGAATGATTACTAGTTCTATTAGAATGACCAATATTTATGGGACTGGAATGCAACACAAAGATAGTTTTATTCCACGTCTAATGAAAGCAGTTATAAATAAATCTGGTGTTGAAATATTTGGAGATGGAGAACAACTTAGAGATTATTTATATTTAACTGATACAGTTTATGCTTTCTATCTTGCTTTAAAAGAAAATATATCTGGTCCTCTAACTACAGGATATGGAGAATCAATTTCTGTAAATGCTTTATACGATTTAGTTTGTGAGACAACTGGAACTCAAATTCCAGTCAAACGAGTAGAAGCAAAAAGTGGAGAAATGAGAGCTGTAGAAGTTGATATATCAAGAGCTCGTAGTTTTGGATTTAAGCCCCTTGTATCTATAAGAGAAGGTCTTGCTAAAACCTGGCAAGATTTAAGTTCTTCTGTTTTATAGTTGCTTATAATTTTTACTATCACAAAGAGAGGGTCGAAATAAAACCGTCTTCTAGTTCTATTAATTCCTTTATAGATCAACTTACTGAAAAAGATTTTGAAGATTTTCACAAGAAAGACACCCGTTTTTCTCCTATAACCGTTGTAATTGCAGCCTATAAAGAAGCACCAAACATAAAAGAAGTCTTATCTAAAATACCTACTACTTTATTAGACCAACAAGTATCGGTATTGGTTGTGGTTGATGGAGAAGATGATGGAACAAGTGAAATTGTTCGTTCACTAGGTTTTTATGCAGCAACAGCTCCTGTCAATAGAGGACAAGGTGCTGCTTTGAGGGTTGGTTATAAAATAGCCAGTTCCAAAGGAGCTAGTTGCTTAGTTACTTTAGATGCAGATGGGCAATACAACCTAGAAGAAATGGGTAATTTAGTTAAACCTATAATAGAGGGAACAGCGGATTTCGTTCAGGGATCTCGCCGCCTTAGTCTGGGAGAGCCTGACGATTTGATTAGGTTTTTAGGAGTATATTTTTTTTCCAAAATAATTACTTTACTAACAGGGGTTAAAATCACTGATTCTTCTAATGGTTTTAGAGCTATTAGAAGCGAAGTGGTCAATAATATAACTTTATCCGAAGATCAATACCATGCTTCGGAGCTTCTTATGGGTTCTATCTTTAATGGTTATAGAGTAATAGAACGACCAGCTAGTATGAAACCAAGGAATCACGGTACAACCAAAAAGGGAAGTAACCTATATTATGGTTATAATTATGCGAGAGTTATTTTGAAGACTTGGTTTAGAGAAAAACTATTACTTAAGCATAATATTATAAAAAATATTTATGCCTAAAAGGTTTTACAATTCTCTACCTATTTTAGTATTTATAGTTTTACCAATAGTTCTATTTTTAGGTGCAGAATTTTTTGGATATCTAATACTAAATGGAGATAATTTAATCCAAAATTATCCTCTTAGATTACTAGTAGGGGAAATAATTAGCAAAGGAAGTTTTCCTTTGTGGAACCCTTATATTTGGAGTGGTTCCCCTCTTCTAGCAGGTTTTAATGCAGGAGCTTTCTTTCCATCAACCTTATTATTTGCGTTGTTGCCTGCCCATATAACTTGGCCTATTTCTGAAGCTATTGTATATATAGTTACTGGAACTGGTCTCTATGTATTTTTAAGAAGTTCATATCACCTCCGCATCTCCTCTTCTTTATTAGCTAGTTTAGTATTTACCTATATGGGGGTAATGAGTTCTCAACTTGTCCATTTTGGAATGGTTGAAGCTTGTAGCCTTGTTCCATGGATATTATTATCACTAGAAAAAATTTCTAAAACAAATAAACATAATGACTACATAAAGTGGTTTTTGTTGTTGAACATTTTGTTTGGACTTTTATTTTTAACTGGGTCCGCAGAAGGGATGATAGATGCAGGTGTAACTTTTTTTATCTACATAGTGTTTTTATTGTGGGATAAAAAAACTAAAAAAATCCGATTAATTTTTACTTTTATTGCGTCTTTAATTATTGGATTACTAATAGGATCTATCCAATTGGTTCCAGGGTTTTCATGGATAGCTTATTCTCAAAGAGCACGAATATCATATAGCTATTTCGTATCTGGTTCTTTAAAACTACAAGATATACCTTTGATGTTTTTACCTTTTATGCAAGGAGCTTATCAAAGATTTGGTTTTCCTAGATATCTAGGATTTTTTAATCTACCAGAAGTTACTAGCTATATAGGTCTCCTTCCCCTAAGTGCTTTTTTGGTTTCATTTACAAAACGATTTAGAAAACATTCTTTAGCTACAAATTGGAAAGTTTTTCAATTTATTACAATTGTTGGACTTTTATTTTCTCTGGGGGGTAATACCCCCCTAGGTCATTTATTAATGTATATTCCTATATTTAATAAACAAAGACTTCTAAACCGTAATTTATTTGAATTTGATTTAGGTCTTGCGATTATGTTTTCGTTTTGGTTAGAGATAGTCTTTGAAACCTCCTCTTATAAGCGTCGGTTATTTGAAAAAATAATTACGGTTATACCAGGATTAATTACAATTATTTTATCTTTATTATTGATTTTATATAATAAATCCTTTGAGAAATATTTTGTACCTGTTCATTTGACAGTTAGAGATATTACTTCTTTAAATCCTTATTTTATTTATTCCATTGTTTTAGCAACAATAATAACTATTGGGTTATTAGTCTATGATTATTTTCCAGCTAAAAAAGTTATTTTGATATTAGGTTTTTTAGTTATTCTTGATTTAGTTGGATTTGAAGCAAATCAGTATTGGTTTGCCCCACCTACTACCAACATGGCTAATGGAACATCCCATCTAGCTAGAGTGCTTGCAAACCTTTCACAAGGAGGAAGATATGCTATTTATAATCCTAATTTAGACGATTATAAATCTTCAAGGCAAGCTACTCAACCTGATTTAAATATTCTTTCTCATGTTCCCAGTGTTCAAGGATATGGATCTTTAGTGGGAGGAAATTATCAAGCACAAACAAGAGCGCATCGCCAAGATAGTTTAAATCCTGCTGCTTTAAGAGGAAATGTTTTTAATAGTTTAAATCTTAAAATATTATTTTCCTTACCCTCATACTTTAAAAATCCTCTTTCTTATAAACCTAATTTAGTTAAAGTTAAAAATTCTTTATCAAAATTTGATAATAAAATAGGTCCTTATTCTCAACAAACTTGGTATTTTGGGGAACCATTGTATTTATCTAAAATAATTATATTTCCTCAATCAACTTTAAATAAGAATCTAAAATTAGGGATCATAACACTACAGGGAAATATAGTTTGGGAACCAGTTCGTATTAGTAAAAAAGGATATTGGTATGTAAATAATCCTCAGGCTTTGTCTGTTGGGCTGATTACTCATAATTTGGCAATTGCTCCTATCAATATTTATCCTCCCGTAATTAAAACTAAAAAGAATAGATATTTTGTACTCGATGGTATTTTGGCAAATGATGTTCAATTACCACATTGGTCTTTTGTTAAATATTCTAAGCCCTTTTCTTTTTATAAAAACAGTAGTCCTAAAGGGTGGTACTGGTTTGAAAGTTCCACAGGGATAAGTTCGATGCCTTCGACACAACAAGTCAAGCTTCTCAGTTCTTCTGCATGGGGTCGTCAAACTAAAATGAGAATAAACTTGTCAAAACCTAAAACTTTAATCAGAAGCGTTAGTTTTTTTCCTGGTTGGAAAGTAATTATAACTTTTCCAAATAAAAAGTCTAAGACGTTGCCTGTGACTAGTTCTGGATTGGAACAAAAGGTTATTTTACCTAAAGGTAATTATATAGCTAAATGGCAATACCGTCCTAGCTCTTTTTATCTAGGTCTCGATATAACTGCTTTTGGTTTAGCACTTGAATTAGGATTAATAATTTTTAATATTAGAAAAATTATTAATCCTAAAGAGACCATTGTTCATAATGAATAAATTCTTCTAAACCCCTTCTTTTTTTCCATCCTTGTCGTTCTAAATCAGGTGTTTGTTCGACGTGAGTAACGGGACCCAAGCAAAGCCAAGCTACAGGACGAATTGTTTTAGGTATTGATAATAAATTTTGTAGAAATTGTTCTTTATAAAAAGACACCCACCCCAATCCTAAATTTTCTGCTGTAGCAGCTAACCACAGATTCTGTATTGCTAAACAAACAGAATAAAGACCAGCATCTGCTATTGCATGACGACCTAAAACATTAGGGGCGCCTCTAGTGGGGTCATAAGTAACAACAATAGAAAGAGAAGATTCCAATATTCCTTCTATTTTAATTTTTTCAAATATTTTTGACTCTTGTTCTGTTAAAGAGTCAGCAAAATATTTTCTTTCTTGAGAAACATGAGACTGAAAGTTGGTTTTAGTTTCTACATCCGTAACAAGTATGAAATCCCATGGTTGGCTCAAGCCAACACTGGGAGCTGCATGAGCAGCTTCTAAAATTCTACGTAGAGATTCTTCTGGTATAGGTTCACCATTGAATTGACTTCTAACATCTCTTCTTTTGAAGATAACTTCGTAAAATTGCTTTGACAAACTATTTTCTAAAAAATGATTACTATTTATTGGACTGTTGTTATTTGACAAGTTATCTACTCCTTAAGCATAAGTTAGCAATACGGCGGGGATAAAGGTATATAAAAATGGGGCAAGTTAAAAGAAACATTTTTTATGGTTATAATTAAGTAGTGACAAGGATGTATAAACATGAGCAACACTAATACAGACCCAAGTAATCCTATTAGATGTCTTGCTGAAAGATATCAATTGATTACAATGATTGCTCGTAATTCAGTAAGCGAAATCTGGGAGGCTAAAGATTCCTTACTTCTCAGGCCTGTTGGGGTAAAAATACCCCTAGAGAAATTGGTACGACAAGAGGGGTTTTTGGAGCGCTTTCGTCAAGAAGCAGTGGCAGCAGCTAGCCTTACCCATCCTAATATAGTTTCTATTTTTGATACTGGAAAAGATGAAGACGATGCTTTTATCGTTATGGAGTTGGTCAAAGGTTCTAGTCTAGAAGAGTTATTAGCTTCGGGGGTTCCTATTCCTTGGCAAATAGCTATTGTGATTATTAATGAAGCAGCAAAAGCTATTGGATTTGCTCATAGTAAAGGGCTTATTCATGGAGATATTAAACCCGGTAATATTTTAATAAAACATCAAGGTTCAGTTAAAGTTAGTGATTTTGGCATAGCTCGAGTTGCTTTAATGTTGGGGATAAATACTACTTCAGCTCGATATTTGTCTCCTGAACAGATAAAAGGGGAGCCGATAACTACTTCAATAGATGTCTATTCATTAGGGTTGGTTCTTTATGAGATGATAACCGGACACTCTCCTTTTAAAGCAAAAAATGAAGTGGAATTATCAATCCAACAAGTTAATCAAATACCCAAAACTCCCACCGAATTAGGGATAAAAATTCCTTTTGAGCTTGAAGAAGTCCTTATGAAAGCTCTTAGTAAAAATTCTAGGGAACGTTTTGAGAATGCAGAATTATTTAGAAAGTCACTAACTATTAATAAATTATTTAATGAAGAACTATTTTTGGACACAAAATTAGAACCAAATAAAAATCCTCAAAGGATGAGTATCTATAATACTTACGATAATTTTATAACTCGTTTTATTTATGAAGAAGACAAAAAAACTGGGGTTTTTCCAAAATTGGATTTAGTAGAAGAAAATACTTCTACTTTTATTCCTAATGACTATTTGACTAATACAAAAGTATTAAATCCTACCTCTGTTCAAAAAAGCAGTCTTTCAACAATTAAATTATTTAAAAATAAAAAAAATAATAATTTATCCTACGATTATGTGTCAAAAAGGATTTCAAAAAAACCAAAACGCCGGTTGCCTTTTGTTGCCACAGCTTTTATATTTTTTACCCTAGGAGCAATTTGGGCGTTATTAGCTACTAGTAGTAGTTCAATGGTTCATTTCTAACTTGTTTTTTGTTTTGCATCATCTTCTTCTCGATGAGCTTGTACATGACGTGCAGCTAATGCTACTCGGTCAATGTGTTTGAGTAGTTTTTCTCGTGCTTTTTCTGCTTCGGGAGATAAATTTTCTAATTGATCTATTTTCCAATGTCTAATGACGAGAGGAACAAGTATTTGAGAGTGATGACTTTCAAAATCATAAATTCCTGCTTTTGCAATTAATTTAGCATGAGAATTAAATCCTGGAATTCCTATTCCAGGCATTTGAAAACCTCTAACTTGTTTTTCAATAGCTATTACCATCTCTGAAGGATTTATTTCTATGCTGGCAGTTGCTAAATCTCTATAGAATAAATGGTGAAAATTTTCATCGCTACCTACCCTTGCCATAATGGAATAACCAGCTTTATCTTCTAAAAGTTTACCTGTATTTCTATGAGATATACGAGTAGCAAGTTCTTGTAGGGTCAAATAAGCAAGTGCTTCTTGAACACTGGGAGGTTGGGGGGTTTTTCCTCGCGAGACTTGGGCCATCCTAGCTTTTTCTAGCCCTATAGGATCTATTGCTCTAGTAACAGTAAGATAATCTCGTATAACAATGGAATGCCTTCCTTCTTCAGCTGTCCATCGATGAGTCCACTCTGACCATGCTTCGCTAGAAAAAACGCGATTTATGGTTGCAAAATAATGCGGAAGATTATCTTCTGTTAATAAATTGACAAAAAGAGCACTTCTTACAGCAGGAGGTAGGGGGAATTCGTTAGGATCCCACTCTTCATTAGGTTCAAAATCGCGTCCCATACTCCAAGGAACTAATTCATGCGGGAACCATTCTTTTGAAGTTGAAAAATGCCTATCTAATAATTTTTCAAAAGTAGGTACTAGTTCTTCTAATAGTACTAAATCTTCCATCTTTCTAGCCTACCTACTGGTAGGTAGGCTAGAAAGAGTAAAGTGGAAATTATTAATAAAAATTACAAACTATTGAGGTTGTAATTGCCGAAAAGTACGTAAAAGAGCTTAAAATTTTGGATTTTTAAATCATCAGCTAGAAAGCTTTATATCTAGTAGATTTTATATTAATGAAAAAGCAAGTTTTAGTAATTGATAATTATGATTCTTTTGTTTACAACTTAGTTCAATATCTTGGTGAACTAGATTGTAACCCTATCGTAAAGAGAAATGACGAAGTATCCATTAAAAACATTTCATCTATGGATATAGACGCTATTGTTATTTCTCCAGGTCCCGGTACACCTAAAGATGCGGGAATCAGTAATAAAGTTATTGAACTACTAGCTGGAGAACTTCCTATTTTAGGTGTTTGCTTGGGGCACCAATGTATTGCCGAAGTTTTTGGGGGACAAGTAATACAAGCAGGAGAAATAGTTCATGGTAAGACTTCTCCAGTTTTTCACCAAGGACAAGGTATTTTGGCGGGATTGAAAAATCCTTTTGATGCCACTAGATACCACTCTTTGATGGTATCTAAAGAAAATTTTCCTAAAGAATTAGAAATTACCGCTGAGACTTCTAATGGTATTATTATGGCTTTGCGTCACAAAAACTTAGCTGTAGAAGGGGTACAATTTCACCCTGAATCCATTTTAACAGATGTTGGGCATCAAATACTAGCTAATTTTTTAGGGCTAGTTCACACTAAAGCTTAATTATTTCTTCTAACAAAACTAATAAGCATTATTCCACATTAGGATCAACCTCCGGCAGTGCTAGTAGTAGTAGAAGAAGTAGTAGTAGGGGTAGTGGTGGTAGTAGTGGTAGTCGAAGGAGTAGTGGTAGTAGGTGTAGTAGTGGTAGTCGAAGGAGTAGTGGTAGAAGTGCTACTACTGCTACCTACAGTGATAGTAACGGTTGATCCAGCAGCTGCAGAGGAGCCAGCAGTGGGACTTTGTGCTATAACAATTCCGTTCAAGTTTGGATTAGAAACATTTTTAGTTTGAGAACTAACTTGATAACCGGCTTGTTGAAGAGTAGAAGAAGCAACCGCAGGGGTCTGACCAATTACATTGGGAACTGGTGCTGTTCCATTTGAGACTACTAAATTAATTTTTGTACCCTTTGGAACAGTTGTTCCAGCACTTGGGCTAATAGATACGACTTGTCCAGAAGGAGCATTAGAATAAGTTCCACTGGTGGTTCCAATACGAAGACCATCTTGTCCTAAAAGATATCCAGCTTGACCTATGCTATCTCCAACCAAATTGGGAACTACTATACCAGAAGGAGACTGGGCTACAGTTAGTACAATAGTTGATCCAACTGGAACTATTGTTCCAGAAGAAGGAGATTGATGTATAACACTGCCGGCTGAATAACTAGAGGTAACTTTTCTTTGGATTTTATATTTTAAGCCCATCGATCTTAGTTTCTTTTGAGCAGAAGCTATAGATTTACCCTCTAAATACGGAGCTACTACAGTACTTGGACCATTGCTAATCTGTAAAGTAACAGTGGTATTGGGTGCTACTTTTGAATTAGCTGCAGGTGTTTCATTTGTTACGGTATTTGTGGGTGCACTTGAATGGACTAAATCCTTTTTTACTTTCAAACCATCTTTTTTGACTATGGCAACAGCCTTAGAGGCATTCATACCTACCACATTAGGTATTGATACTTTTTTGGAACCGATCAGCCCTAAAGCACGAGCTATCAAAAAAAGGAGTATCAATAAAGCCAACAGTAAGACTAGTAATAAAATTAGTCCCTTTTTCTTATTATTGCTTTGTTGAGGAACGTTTGTTTTGGTTACTGGAATAGATTGAGTAGAACTTATACCATCAGGTTGAACGCGAGTGGCATTTATTGATTGGGTCGGTGCTTCGATACCTGCCATAGCTGCAGGTATAACTGCTCTTACTTCATTTCCTTGTTGAAAACGAAGTAGATCTTTTCTCATTTCGTCAGCGCTATTGTATCTATGATCTGGTTGTTTGGCCATAGCTTGAAGGATGATTGCATTCAAAGCTTTTGGCAAAGCAGGATTGACTTGAATAGGTGGCTTAACGGGCTCAGTCACATGTTTATAGGCAATAGATAAAGGATTATCCCCTTCAAAAGGAGGTTGGCCTGTAGTCATTTCATATAAGACAACCCCTAAAGAATAAACATCACTTCGAGCATCTACCCCTTCTCCTCTGGCTTGTTCTGGGGAAAAGTAACTAGCTGTTCCCATAACCGCCCCTGTTTGAGTGAGGTTTTCATCTGTATTGGCAGCTCTTGCTATTCCAAAATCAGCTACCTTTACTGATCCATCTGAAGCTATTAGTACGTTTCCAGGTTTTACATCTCTATGAATCACACCATTTTTATGTGCAAAACTCAAAGCTGATGCAACATCGGCTGCTATTGAAGCAGACCTTGAAGCAGATAATTTATTTTCTGCTCGTAAAATAGCAGATAAAGGTTTTCCATCAACATATTCCATGACAATGAAATATGTTCCTTGAGATTCTCCCCAATCATATACAGAAACGATATTAGCATGACTCAAATTAGCAGCTGCTTGTGCTTCTCTCCTAAAGCGTTCCACAAAAGCATGATCAGTAGATAATTCTGGGAATAGTACTTTTACAGCTACAGAACGATCCAAAAGAAGATCTTTGGCCAAATAAACTTCAGCCATGCCTCCTCTAGCGATGTGTCGTACAACTTCATATCGGTCGTTATATGTTCGAGAGGGTGTTGTAGGCATAAATTTTCCTAAAGAGGAGTTGAATTAATAAAAGTTAATATCATGGTATTTGTAGAGCTGCTTTTATAACTGCTTTGGCAACAGGTCCTGCTTGTGCTGAACCTGTTTGATTTGTAAGACCTGGTTCGGCCGCTACAAATGCTGCTACAACAACTGTAGGATTATGAGCTGGAGCAAAAGCTAACATCCAAGAATCTTTTAGATTACCTGAAGTTTGAGCAGTACCTGTTTTAGCAGCTACTTGAACTCCAGGTATTTGCATATTATTAGCAGTTCCCCCACTTCCATTGACTACTCCAATCATCATATTGGTAACATAAGCAGCGGTTTTTGAGCTAGTTGCATGCAACCAAGGAGAAGGGGAAATAGTTTGTAAAAGTTTTCCTTGATTATTGCGTATTTGGGAAACCAAGTGAGGTTTCATTATAACACCTTTATTTGCAATAGCTGCTCCCAAAAGGGCGTCTTGTAAGGGAGTAAGAGCTACGTCGTATTGACCAATGGCTGAATAAGCTAAAGTAGCTAAGTTGTTATGAAAGCTAGAAACAGGGGGGAAAGTAGAAGCAGCAGCACCTGGAATATCTATAGGAGGAACTTTGCCTATTCCAAACCGACTGGCTTCACTTGCCAACCTTTGAGGACCAAGATCTAAACCTATTTTTGAATAACCTGTATCACAAGATACCTTAAATAGTGTAGGCATTGTACCTCCACAATTTTCACTCATAAAGTTATGAAGATAATGAGTAGTATCAGGTAGTTTGATTTTGGTTCTGTATTTGAAACTATGAGATGCTAATGAAGGCATTTGATCTAAAACAGCAGAAGAGGTAACCACTTTAAAAGTAGAGCCAGGTGGATAAGTACGACTTATTGCCCTATCTAGCATTGGATTAGATCCGGTAGTGTCTTTTTGCCAGGCAGCTTGTTCTTGAGCGCCATTATGTGAAGCAAGGGGGTTTGGGTTGTAAGATGGATAACTCCAAAGAGCAAGGATAGCTCCAGTCTTTGGATTTAGAGCCACTACAGCCCCTTTGTGGTTTCCCAGAGCTTGTTGGGCTGCTTTTTGTATTTTGTTAGAAGCTGTCAATATTACATTTCCGACTTGAGTATGGGATGAAAATAAACTTGACAAGCTTGTAATTGGTAAATTGTGTCCTGTTAGTTGAGAGTTATAAGAAGCTTCAATACCTGATGATCCATAATTTAACGAATAGAAGCCAGTAATAGGAGCAAACAGACTTCCTTCAGGATATTGCCTTAGTAGTTTGAGGCTATCTTTGACTGGAACTGATTGAGCTACTACGGTTCCATCTGAAGTTTCTATAGCTCCTCGAGGTCTGCTAAAGGAACTAATAACTTTTCGGTTATTACCTGGAGCATTATTTAATTTGTGAGCTTGTAATATTTGAATATTGTTCAATTGCAAGAACAATATTACAAAAAGGAAAATTATTGAGTAAGCCAGTTTTTTAATTTGTCGATTCAATAGTTTTCCTATCCTAGACCAGTTGATGTAGTTGTTGAAGAGGCATTGACAGGGGGAGGTGTATTGGCGGCAAAAGTTTTTTGTTGTTTGGCTTCTTTGATGAGGTTATGAACGAAGCGTTTAGAGGCACTAAAGGAAGGTTCTTTTTGTCCTGCCTCTAATGATGCAATATGAAAAGCTAGAATTTGGGAAGTATTATAAGGTGTTTTATCTACTATTTGAGGCTTGAACCATAAAACTCCTCCTGGTCGCCCTTGAAAAATTACAATTTGATTTTTTTTCAAGCCTACAAAATAAGAATCTTTTGCATACCAGTCAACAACACCAATGGCTCCACCTATAACTAAAAGTAGGAGAAATATAAATATAACAACTCTTAGTGTAAAAATTTTCTTTTTAGGCATTGCGTGTAAAGGTTTAGATTTGTTTTTACTGGGAGTAAAAGAACTTATAGGTGCAGCAGAAGGATATTCCAAATCGTCTATAACATTTTTATGAGGGGTAGAATCAACAGGCAAAGAAGTAGGGTTGGTAGAGGTAGCTTTAGTAGAAACTTCATCTTCTAATATATCAATAACCACAACTGATATATTATCGCTGCCCCCATTTGATTTAGCTTTTTCAACCAAAAAATCAGCTGCTTTTTGGGGATCTTTATGTTCGCGTAAAATTTGAGCTATATGGGAGTCATCTACTTCATTGATCAACCCGTCACTACAAAGTAAAATTCGATCGCCTTTATAGGGAAGTATAATCCAGTTATCAACTTCAACGTCTTGTTCAATTCCAATTGCTCTAGTAAGTATATGCCTACTAGAGTGATGAATAGCCTCTTCTGCACTTAGTTGACCACTTCTTACAGCTTCTTCTACTAAGCTGTGATCTTCAGTTATTTGACTAAGTTCACCATTTTGCAATAGATATGCACGAGAATCTCCAACATTTACGATTCCTAACTCTTCTTCATTGTTGTTTTTGATTAAACCAACAGCAGTTAAAGTAGTTCCCATTCCCTTTAAATTGGCTTCTTTTTGAGAACGTTGCCATACAGCTTTATTGGCGTTTTTAGCAGACTTTATTAAGCTGTCAATAGAAGAATCTTTTTCAAACTCTTTTTGCAATGCGTTTATAGCTGTTTGAGAAGCAATTTCCCCACCCACGTGGCCGCCCATTCCATCTGCTACTGCAAAAAGAGATCCAGTTACTAGTACATGATCTTGATTGTTGGCTCGAACTCTTCCTACGTCGGTAGCTGATCCCCAACGTAGTCTAGTCATTTAATAACCTCAAATAACGTTTCGCCTATTTTCACTCGATCTCCTTTTTTGATGATTGCCGGAGAGGAGAGCTTTTCTCCATTGAGGAAAGTGCCATTTGTAGAATTAGTATCTTCTAACCATAATTTAGCATCTCTTTGAAATATTCTGGCATGTTGGTGTGAAACATAAGTATCATTTTGAAGAGGAATGGTGCAACCCATAGATCTTCCTATTGTAGTTTCATTTTCCAAAGTAAACACTTGATTTTTTTGAGACGAAGGTTCAAGTATTTTTAGTTTCATCCCTTTTATTGGTTTAGAGGTGTATGTGGTTGTAGTGGGGGCTGAAAATGTTGCTTTTGGAGATCTAGATCTTTCTGGTACCACAGACGCTACATTAGTATCAGTCATTTTAACTTCAGCCCAAACAGCTCTAGTAACTCTTAGGAAAAAGAGCCATAGTAAAGCTATAAGGAAATATTTTAAAATTTCTAGCAAAGATTGAGGCATGTTTAGAAAATCTCTAGTCTTAGAGTGGTGGTTCCTATAGTAAATTCATCTCCACTTGATAAACGTTTTTCTGAAATCATAACTCCATTTACTATTGTGCCATTAGTAGAACGAAGATCAGTTAAAATTACACCATCTCCTTCTCGTGTCAACTGAGCATGTTGTCGACTAATATTAGGGTCGGTCAATACTATGTCGCAAGTGGGTAATCTTCCAATACAAAGAGGCTTGTCTTCTATTGGAACCTGTTTTCCATCTGGCAATACGACAACAAAAGATTGATTGAATTCTCCACTTTGTCTTGTTTCGGTCGTAACTAAAAAAATTCCTGGCTTTAACGACTCATCTTCTTGAAGCTCTACTTGTATGGGACCTACGAAATGGTAGCCTTCTTTGAGTGCATTGTCTCGTATTTCTGCCACAAGCTCTTTTTTAAAAGCTTCTTCAAATTGTTGAAAACGATCAAAATCCACAGGGGATAAATCAACTAAAAAATAATTAGGAGAAATTAGACCGCGAGAACCTATAGTTCGGTTTAGATCCATTTCTCTTTTTAATCGACGACCTACTTCAACTGGTTGTAGTTGACCCTTAAAGGCTTTTGCAAAAGTTCCTTCAACTAGTCGTTCTAATCTTCGTTCAAATTGTTCAAGTCCCATAATTGTTCGTTTTTATCTTGCTATTAGTGAGCTAGGCGAGTAATTGTACATATAAACTAACCTTATCTTTTTAAAAAATTGACACATTGTTTCTAGGGCGAGTGGCGGAATAGGTAGACGCGCAGGATTCAGGTTTCTGTGTCTGCAAAGACGTGGGGGTTCAAATCCCCCCTCGCTCACGTGGAAAAACAGACAAGGAAGGAATAGTAGGTGATAACTTTTAGTCTGGGTGGCAGGACTTTTATAAGGGAAATACTTACTGCTCCTGCTGCTGGAAAAGATCATGAGACTTACCTTTTTAAGGAAAATTTTATAGGCATAGTATCAGCCTCTATTGCTCCAAATTTTCCTCCCAGTCCTAAGTTATTAAAATTTGCTGATTCTGTTTTGGAAACTATTGCTTCTATAGAATCTGAGAGTTTAGTAGACACTTTACAACAATCCACAAGTTTATTAAACACTCCTAATTCTTCTCGTTTTAGTTTAGCCATTGCTAAAAATAATAGTTTATTTTCAATTGGAGTAATGGGCAGCTGTAGTGCAATCATAGGCAATTATAAAGAGTCTACTCCTAAGTTGTTGTTCGATTCTAGGGTTCCATTAGATGATGATATCGCTAATGAGCTTTTGCCCATTTATAATAATGATACCAGCGATTATAAAACTATTATGGCTAAGGTGAGGCAAGAGACTGGATTCAAAAAAGAACAAAGTAGCATTAACAAAAGTTATTATCTAGAACCCAATTCGTTCTTATATCCTTCTCAAATAATCTTTGATACTTTAGATATTGCCGATCTTGAATATCTATTACTTTTTTCTGATGGCTTTAGAAGACTTATTAAACCTTTTGGGGTATTTAATTCCGTAGATGAACTCTTAAAAGCTTCATTAGAGCAAGGACTAGCTCCTTTATCGGCTTTATTGCGTAAGTTAGAAAATGAAGATAAATTTTGTTCTTCTTATCCTAGACTTGGCAGGTGTGACGATATAACAGCTATTTTAATAAAAGCTATTGGCTGATTATTTTGTGTAAAGGATCTTGTTTCATATTTTCTAAACAAAAAAAATAATTTGTAAAATTGTGATTATCGCTCTCATTTGATTTATCAAAAAAAATGGCTACGCTTGCTTTATGTTGTCTGAGGAGTTTTATTCTTACTACTTCTCCAGATATAGCTACTATTTCTTGAGAATCATATATAAAAATAGTTCTTACTTTATTACCTATATCTAATAAATCCGGTACCCAAAGTAGTTCACACTGCATGCCTTCATAACTTAAATTAATTAATTTTGCAGAAATAGAATTATTTTCTATTTCTATATTGATTTTGAAGTCAACTTCTATCCTAGAATAGGCTCTTCGTTGGTTTATTTCAAAAACAGATATGGGATTTAGTTTCCAATAAGTAGCTTCAGATGAAAAGTAAATTGTTTCAAGTATGCATTTAACTTGACCCAATCCTTCTGGATCAGGCCAAGTTAAAGTAAGTTCCATTCCAGATTCTGGAGAGAATTCAGTGACTTGGTTTGGTTCAAATACTACTATCTGGTCAGGATTTATTTTTTTTATTTTTGAGAACCATTCTTCTTGTGGATAATCCAAAAAGGAAATGGTTACAGGGGTATCTACTAAAGGGTAGTCATTTTGATCGTAAAAAGTCATTACCCCAGTTCTCTTTTCAGGATTGAAATTATAAATTTATTTATCGGCATCTTAGATAAATAAATCAAATTTCTTTTAAAATTTTTATAATTTTATCCCAAAGAATTTAGTTAGAACTGATCATAGCTTTCAACAAGTCTCCTCTTGTTATGATGCCTACCAACTTTCCTTCCTTGTCAACTACAGGAAGACGGCGAAGTTTGTTGTGATGTAAAAGATTTACTATTTGATCAAGAGAAGAAGAAGGAGCACAAGTAGTGACATCTTTATTCATTACTTCGCCTACTTTGGATCCAAAGGCTTTTCTTAGATCATCTTCAAAATGTTTTACCGAAGGAGGCCATTCAACTACGCCTCCTAATAAAGAAATAGCAGTTGGTATGTGAATGTTGGAATCTCTCAAAATAAGGTCATCATTTTCTAAACTGCCTATAACTTTATTTTGTTCATCAACTACTGGAGCTCCTCCTATTTTTCGTTGTACTAGCGTTGAAATGGCTTGTTCAATAGGTTCTTCGGTGTGAAAACTCAAAACGGGAGAAGTCATAATGTCTTTAGCCATAAGTTCGAGATCCATTTTATTTTCCTTCTTTTGATACCATCATAGGCCTTTAATTTTTTTTAACCAATAATGATGAGCTTTTGTAAGTACTTCTCTTATCGGAATTGCTTGAGCACGAGCTATTTGAGCTGCTTGTTCATATTCTGCTTTAGCATTATAAGAAGTTATTTTAAGCATAAGCGGATTATTGTCTATATTTATAGATTGAAATTGTCTATTAGAAATAGAACGATTTATTGGATTTACTCTTACGCCTAAAGAACCAGTCTCTAGTTTTATAATTTTAATTAATTGTTGGTAATTGTCTATATTGCATAAACAACTCAAAAGATGTCCAGGTCTTCCTTTTTTCATCATTATTGGAGTGACCCAAACATCTAAAGCACCTGTTTTGAATAATTGTTCAGCTGTATAGGCTATTACTTCGCCTGTTGTGTCATCTAAGTTAGTATCTAATTGAATTAGAGGTTCAAAATCTTTTTCAGAGATGGTATTTGTGTTACCAATAATGACTTGAGTACAATTTGGCCTTTGAGGCGGGTTAGCTGTTCCTGCTCCATAACCAACAGAAGAAATTTCCATAGATGGCATAGGACCAAATGAAGATACAGTAGAAGCTAAAAGTGCCGCACCAGTTGGAGTAGTAGTTTCTAATTCAATATCAATTCCAAATACAGGCATTGTTTTTAGTAGTTGGGCTACAGCTGGAGCTGGATTGGGTAAAATTCCATGGTTAGAATCTATAAAACCAGTTCCAATGGCTATAGGACTAGAGAAAACTTCAGATATATCTAAAACTTCTAAAGCAGCACAAGTTCCTACAATATCAATTATTGCATCTAAACTGCCAACTTCGTGAAATTCAACTTCTTGAGGGTTTTTATTATGAATTTTTCCTTCTGCTATAGCGAGTTTATTGAAGGTGCTTTGAGCCCTATTTTTTAATCTAGAAGGTAATTGGGCCTTTTCAAGCATGTTATTTATCTGGCTAAGATTTCTATGTTCATTATTATCTAAAGCAGTAATTTCTAATTTTGTAGCAGAAATACTGCCTCTGGAAACCTTATGAGTTTGTAGATTGAAATTATCTATAGGAAGCTTTTTTAATAAAAAAAGAATTTTTTCTAGATCTGCTCCAGCGTCGATAAGAGATCCAAGAGCCATATCTCCTGCTATGCCTGAAAAACAATTAAACCAAGCTATATTTGTCATTTTGATAAAATAATTTTGGCTATAGCTGTTGCTGCACCAAACCCATTGTCTATTCCAACAACACTAAGTCCAGCAGCACATGAAGAAAGCATTCCTAGTAATGCAGTAACTCCTTCTAAGGACGCTCCATAACCTACACTAGTTGGTACAGCTATTACTGGTGCTGGGGTTATTCCTCCAACTACGCTTGCTAAGGCTCCTTCCATGCCAGCTACAACAATAATGGCATCTGCTTCCAAAACCTGAGTTATAGATGCGAACAATCTATGTATGCCAGCTACTCCACAATCAGCTATCAATTGAGGAGAAAAACCATAAGATTTTAAAGTTGCGTTTGCTTCTTCGGCTACTGGAAGATCTGCAGTGCCAGCTGTAAGTATGAGTATTTTTTCTTTTCGCGAAGCTCCTGGACGCCAATAGAGAGTATAAAGTTCATTTTCTTTAGAACAACTTATTGTAGATCCAGGGTTTTCACTTACACATAGTTGCATTTGTTGCAAGTTTGCTCTAGTTAGCAAGACTGGTCCTCCATTTGGTTCAGAAAGTAGTTCGGAAACAATTAGAGAACATTGTTGAGGGGTCTTACTAGGACCATAAATAGCTTCAGGTATGTTTTGACGAATGTTTCTATGATGATCAATGCGAGCAAAACCTAAATCATTAAAGGGCAGTTTTTTTAGTTGAGTTAAAGCTTCATCAGGACTAGTTACACCTTCTGATACGTTTTTTAAAAGTTGTAGTAATGATACTTGGTTCATAATTTTAACTATTCTGACTTAAATGAGTCTTTGAATGTGGATAATTCAAATTATAAGGAAATAAAACTTCTTTTTGAAATTTATTAGAATTTATTAAGATTGAAAGCAATTAAAACTAATTTATTGTTTGTATCAATTGAAATACCTATTTCAAGTCCGCAACATCTCAACTAGAAGCATTTTTTATTAAAATTCAATTGAATAAATAATTAATAAAGATAAATGTATATTCAATACAATTTAGTAGTACTTAGTTCAATTTTGGACCTACTGAAAATTTCCTAACAGTGCTGTCAAAACAAGAAGTTGTTTAGTCATAATTTGATTATTAAAGTTGAAATAATTAAAAGAGCTTATAAAGAAGTTTTCCTTTTTTTAAAAAATAGGCTTTAAGTGTAAAAAGCTTTAATGAGAAGCAGATAATTAGCTATAAGGTTTACGAAATAAGATAACTAAGCCTCAACATCAGGCTAATGTATTTGATGGAGGGATGGCAGAGCGGCCGAATGCGAGGCTCTTGAAAAGCCTTGGGTTAGTAGCCCCGTGGGTTCAAATCCCACTCCCTCCGCCATGTCTGTACAAGATATAGAACAACCAGCAATAAATTCTAGAACTAAAACAGTTGGTTTTGTAACCAAAGTTGTAGTTGTAAGGGCTTTACCGGGTCTTGGCGATTTTTTGCTTGGAATCCCTGCTTTGCGAGCTTTGAAAAAGCATCTTCCATATGCCCATATGAGTTTTATAGGATTGCCATCTGTAAAAGATTTAGCTGATAGATTTCCTAATTATATTGATGAGTTTATTGAATTCAAAGGATGGCCAGGTATTCCTGAAGTTCAGCCTCTTGAAGCTAAACAGATAAGCTCTTTTATTTCTAAAATCCAAGATAGGGAATTTGATTTAGCTTTACAGTTTCAAGGAAGTGGAATAACAAGCAATTCTTTCACTTTGCTTTTAGGAGCAAAAATTACTTCAGGATTTTTTTTGCCGGGACAATGGCGCCCCAATAAAGAATATTTTATTGAATACAATTCCAAAGACCACGAGAGCCTCAGGTTGATGAATTTAGTTTCACTTCTTGGATTTTCTAGCGATAATGTTGATTTAGAATTTCCTGTTTCAGATTTAGAGATAAAACAAGCAGATCAAATATTAGATCAATTGTCTATAGGGGATTCTCCTTTCGTATGTCTTCACCCGGGGGCAAACAGTGAAATTAGAAGATGGCCCTTATCTAATTTTGCTTCTGTGGGTAATTTTCTCACATCATTAGGATATAAAGTTATTTTAACAGGGAACAAATCTGAAGTTTTTTTGACTAAGGAATTGTCTCAATTGATTCCCGCTCCGGTTGTAGATTTAGGTGGGAAAACAAGCTTGGGAGTTTTGGCTGCCATTCTTTCTCGTTCCAAAGCTTTGATAAGTAACGATACAGGAATTGCGCACCTGGGGGCTGCTTTACATATTCCCAGTATTACGATTTTTCAAGGTTCAGATCCCAGCAGATGGGCACCTTTAAATAAAGCATTAAATCGTTCTTTAGCAAAAATTGATTCATTTGATGATGGATCAATTGAATCAATACCAAAAATTAGATGCTTACAAAACGATTGTGTTTATTTGCAAAAAAGAAACCTTGTTTCTTCCTCTAAGTCAGTTGAGCCAGGAGAAGTAATTATCCTTTTAGAAGAGGTTCTAAAAGGATAATTTAAATAGCTATTGTAATTTTTTTGATATCAGTTTATATATTCCTAAAACTATAAAATATAATCCGACAGAAATAATAATCCAAATTAATAATAATGTAGATAATACTAAAAGAGGATTTAAACTAGTTATTAAATAACTTCCTATGGAAGAAAAACCTACAAGACCTACTCCTCCAAAGATTGCTCCCCAAGCTTGTTTTCTTGATTCTATTTTGCTGTCTTTTGCTTGTATAAGAGTAAGGCTAGCAGGTAGTATAGCAGGATAGCTTAGGAATGATCCGCCTATCTTTGGACCAAAATGACTAGATATTATTCCAGCAAGAGCAGAAACTATTACTCCGAATATAAATCTTATAATTATATCTTTTGGACGAATTTGTTTTAGATTGGCAGAATTAAAACAAGGTTTAATTGATTTAATGTCTATTGTTTTTTCTTGATTAGAATTATTTTTTATCAAAGTCGTGTAAAGAAAAGATAGGTAACAATAAACCAAGTAATTAGGGCTAAAGAAGAAGCTTTTAATGCCTTTATACGCTTAAGTAATAAATAAGCTGTTATACAATAAACGATCATTCCAAAAGACCCAAAAATCATTCCAATTAATTGTTGTTTCAAGAATGAGATATTTTGAGTAACTGCACTTATAATCAAGCCCCCTAAGGCAATTGAAGGAGCAGAACCAAATAAACCAGAAAAAGTTCGTGGTTTGATAATTTCTCCTATAATGGAGAAAACCACAACTAGTATTCCTCCTAACATTGATTCACCTATTAGTTCTAGAGCTAGAGTCAATTCTTTATCCTTGGGTATAATAAAAATAAGTTAATTCAATTTTTTGGTTTGTGAATTGTAATGGTAAAGCCTTTTTTACCAGTTATTTTTTATCTAAACTAATTATCTTTTTTTAATATTGAAATTTTTTATACCAAAGAAAATAATTTCCTAGAAAGGATTAATGTGAATTTAAAGGGACGTGTCATTGTTATAACAGGTGCTTCTAGCGGTATAGGAGAAGCTATGGCTAGACAATTTGGAGAAGCTGGAGCCGGGGTTGCTTTATTGGCTAGAAGGTATGAGCGAATAGAGCAATTAGCTAATCAAATAAATGATAAAGGCGGTCATGCATTAGCTATTGCAGCTGATGTGACAGATATTGAATCTATTAGAGACGCTAAAAACAAAACTCTCCAAGAGTTTGGGAAAGTTGACGGTTTAGTAAATAATGCAGGCCAAATGCTTTTGTCACCATTTGAGCAGAGAAAAGTATCTGAATGGCGACGAATGATAGAGATAAACCTTTTAGGAGCTATAACTACCACAGAGGTATTCCTTGAACCTCTATTAGAAAAAGGTGGGGATATAGTTAACATATCTTCTGTTGCAGGGCGCAAAGCTAGAGCTGGTTCCTCTATATATAGTGCTACTAAATGGGGTATGAATGGCTGGTCAGAAGGACTGCGCCAAGAGCTAGTAGGCAAAAATGTACGCGTTATTGTAGTTGAACCAGGAGCTGTTGATACTGAATTGAGTGACCACATTAGTGATCCCAATGTTAAAGAGGCTACCAAAAAAATGTACAACGAGGTAGAAGCCTTAACTGCAGATGACATAGCTTCCATAACAGCTTTTGCTATTTCTCAACCATCTAGAGTCTCAATTAATGAGTTACTCATAAGACCTTCTTTACAACAATATTAGAAATTTTGATAAAACTTATTCGAGTAATAGCTCTATTGGTTGGGTAAGACTCTTATTGGAAACCAAAATTTTATTTTGCTTGCTATGATTTTTGTTTTTAATTTGTAAATAAAATAAATGTCATTTGACATAAGAGGTTTTATAAATCGAAAGTCCTATATTTCTACTCGATGAGACATGGGTAAAAAATATTAATAGAGAAAGAAGGAAAGATGAAGATTAGAAGTAAAAAAAAGAAGATGAGGCTTTTTTCTATAAGGGGAGCTTTTTTTGTTTTCTTAGGAGCATCTTTGGCTTATTTGCTTGATCCAGAATCAGGAGAAAAAAGAAGAGCTCAAACAAAAAATACAGCTATGACTATGGTAAAACAACAAGCTCAAGATATGGATGTAAAGATTCCCTCTCAAATTCAAGATAAACTCCCTGATCCAATAAAAGAAAAAATTCCTAGCAATTTTAAAAGTAATTCTTCATCTGAACCAGCAGGTCAAGCAAGTACTTTTATGACTGGGGATAAGCCAAGTTCTGTAGTGTTGGATCAGGTACGACAAGCTATGAGTCAACTTAGTTTCCCTACCAATGAGGTAGAAGTAAACGTAGAACAAAAAGTAGTCATTTTAAGGGGTCAGTTGAAAGATCCAGCTCAGATCAAAGAACTAGAACGAAAAGTATGTACTGTATCAGGGATAGAAAGGGTGGAAAGTTATCTTCATCTACCTAATACTCCTGCTCCTAATAAGGCTGCTTCTATAGAGGCTAGTTCTATTTCCTAATTAGTAATTAATAATAAAAATAGCTTGGAATCTTCCAAGCTATTTTTATTTACCCGAGTTTCACAGCAGCTTATTTTATTTAGGCAAAGAGGAAATATGAAAGCTATAGTTTTGGATAATTTTGGAGGTCCAGAAGTATTAATACCTCAAG